>DAOUVM010000295.1 GCA_030667645.1 Ardenticatenales bacterium
AAAGACCTCTCGAAAGGAACCCTTGCGATTCCGGGCCAGCGGCGCCAATACCTGGAACCGCTTGCCCCCCGGCAGCAAGCCCACCTGTTGCACGATCTCTTGCGTCGACTGTGCGTGTACCTCGCGGCCGCATTGAGGACAGTGCGGCACGCCGACGCGGGCAAAGAGCACCCGCAGATAGTCATAGATCTCGGTCACCGTCGCCACCGTCGAGCGGGGGTTCTTGCTCACCGCCTTTTGCTCGATGGCAATTGCAGGGCTGAGGCCGCCGATGAAATCCACCTTTGGTTTTTCCATCTGGCCGATGAACTGGCGGGCATAGGCAGAGAGCGACTCGACGTAGCGCCGCTGCCCCTCCGCATAGAGCGTGTCAAAGGCGAGTGATGACTTGCCGCTGCCAGAGACCCCGGTGATGACGACCAGCTTGAAGCGAGGAAGCGTCACATCGACGTCCCTCAGATTGTTCTCCTTGGCCCCGCGAATCAGTATCTTGTCATGGTACATGGTGGGGATCGCACCTCTCCAGGTCAATCAGTTTCGGATCGGCGGACGACCGTGCGCAAAGCGGCCGTCGTCAGTACGCAAGTATACCACAAACAGAACCTATGTGCTATAATGAGAGTTGACATAGCGCCGCCGCATACCCGGCCCCCATGTTGAGCACTGCTCTGTCATTAGCCGAAAGGGCGTGATTGGGGTATCCTCCCAAGTACTTGATCAAGAACAACCTGTGGTTTTGTGACCGCTCTACCCGTGGATCACCATTGAAAACGACCAATTAGTCCTTGACAAGTGCTGAGCGTCTTTTTTCTGGCTGGTATCCAGCGCACCGGAAAGACATGAAGAGCCAAGAGTCGACCCAGGGCATCACCCAGGCGGAGGCGTTTGCATACGAACTCAAGGCCGGGGATGTGATGACCTGCGACGTGATCACAGTGGAACCCGGTGACTCGCTAGCGCACCTGCTGGAGCTCCTTCAAACCCGGCAGATCTCCGGCGCCCCCGTCGTGGCAAACGGAACGGTTGTCGGCATGATCAACATGCCCGACCTGCTGCGCGCTTTGCAGGCCGGGGATCTGAAAGCCCAGGTCGGCGACACTATGGGCCCGCATCCGTTCACGGTGGCCCCGGAGGATCTCCTGGTCAAGGTGCTGGAGGTCTTTTCGCGGACCGGCGCCGGCCGCTTGCCGGTCGTGGACAACGACCGACGGTTGGTCGGGATCATCACCAAAGGAGACATTGCCCGAGGGTTGCTCAAGGCGTTACCATCGGACGGGGACGACGAAGAGATCCGGCGGTATCGCGCCCGGCATCTGTTTGAGGACATTGTGTCCGACCGCACCAGCCTGATCCTGCGCTATCGGGTGCGGGCAGGTGATTTCGACAATGGTGGCATGTCCTCGGTGCACGTCAGGCAGGCCTTGCTCCGCTTGGGCGCCAGCCTGGATCTCGCCCGCCGTTGCGCCATTGCCATCTATGAAGCCGAGATGAACCTGGTCATCCACACCATCAACGGCGGCATCCTTCGAGTAGAGATCCAACCACACACGATATTCATAGAAGCACTGGATGACGGACCCGGAATCAAAGACATCAAGCTGGCCATGCAATCCGGCTATACGACGACCCCGGACGAGATTCGCGCTTTGGGCTTTGGCGCTGGGTTTGGCCTGAACAATATCAAACGCTGTGTTGACAAGATGTGGCTACAGTCGACGCCGGAAGGAACCCGGCTTGAGATGTGGATGTTCCTGCAGCCGGGTGCAGAACACCGGATGCTGGAAACCATCGTCGACCGGTTAAGCGCCTAGGCGCGGCACTGTCTGGTGCTTGAATGCCCTCGCAACTCCAAGGAGACGGAATGACGCTGGAACAGATCATCGAAGAACTGGACCTCACACTACTGACCGTGGAAAGAGATTTCAGCCGCATTACGCCGGTGGCAGGATATGCTTCGGACATGCTGAGTCGGGTCATGGCTTGCGCGCCCCGGGATGGAGCATTGTGGGTTACCCTGCAGGCTCACGGCAACATCGTGGCAGTAGCGGCGGTGCTGGGCCTGAGCGCGATCATCATCACCGAGGGCGAAACGCCGGATGAGGCCACCATCGCCAAGGCCAACGAGGTAGGTATCACGTTGCTGGCTACTAGAGAACCAACGTTTTCGGTCGTGGGGAATCTCTGGCGTCTAGGCCTGCGAAATGATCAATGAGACAAGGGGGCGACTGAAGGACACTGTCGCCAACCTGCACGTCCACACTGTGCTTTCAGCATGCGCGGCTGTGGAGATGATTCCGCCTCTTATCGTGCGTGAGGCGTTGGCTCAAGGGATAGACCTGATAGCGATCACCGATCACAATGCCAGCGCCAACGTGGCAGCGGTCCAGGAGGCGGCCGCGGGCTCGGGCCTGGTCGTCCTGCCCGGGATGGAGTTGCAGACCTACGAGGAAGTGCACGTTCTCTGCCTATTCGACTCGCTAGCTCAACTGAAGGCCTGGCAAGAGGTGGTGGATGCTCGCCTGCCGCTGCAAGAAAACACCCCCGAAATCTTTGGCGAGCAGTTTGTGGTGGATCAGACAGGCGAGCTGATCCGGCGGGAACCGCGCCTGCTGGCAACCTCTACCGGCATCCGGCTCAAGGATGCGGTAACCGAGGTTGTGCGCCGGGGCGGTTTGGCCATTCCTGCCCACGTCGACCGGCCGATCTTTAGCCTATTTGCCAACCTGGGCTTTGTGCCATCGGATGTGCCGGTTGATGCGCTAGAGATATCACACCATACCACCCCCTCGGCCGCCGGCAGCAGATTTCCCCAGTTGGCCGGCTATCCGCTCATTCAGAGCGGCGATGCTCATCACCTGGGTGACCTGGGAACGGCGACCGTGTTTACTATGGCTGCCCCAACGATCTCTGAGATCAGACTGGCCTTGCGCGGCCTGCAAGGGCGTTCTTTCAGGATAGAGCGTAGCTAGACCCGGCGTTGGGCGTTTCCTCGATGAGTGCCTGGACCCGCTCGACGGCTAGCGGCACCCATGCGGCCGTCTGAGGTGAGAGACCCTCGCCAAAACTAAAGTCATGCCCCCGCAACGAGAGCAACTCTCCGTCCGGGGCGCGTCCGTGCATTTCGTGCGCCAACTTGAGTATCGTACCGGGGGCGGTCAGGTGAGAAACAAAGGTAGGCGCCTGGTATTGAGCCGCAATGCGCTCCTGGTGCAGTGGTTCGGGCAGGCTGGCCACGTGGGCATCCACCATGATCACCAGATCATAGTTTGCCACCGTCTCTGCCAGTTCCGGCGCCAACTGGTGCAGCACCACAGTATCAACCCGGTGCCCAAGATCATCGAACCCGTCGTCCATTAGATCGAGCGGCGGCCGGCCCAGTTGCTCCCGCAAGGCGTTCACCACCGCCCGGCCGGCGCCGTCATCGCGACGGTACACGTTACCGAAAGCGGCCACCAACGTGCGTTTCAGGTGTTTGCCTCCGCTATCAACTCGGGAGCCTTCTTTTTCCGGGCACGCACACGCGGTATCGGTCATTGGCATCAGTCGCGGCATCTGGCGCGGCGTCAGTCGCGGTAGAGCGTGTCCAGCACCTCGCCGTCCGGACCGCAGAGCTGGATGTGAAATGGCATCTGTCCCCGGGCGTGGGTGGAGCAGGAAAGGCAAGGATCGAACGCACGAATGGCGGCCTCGACTCGGTTCAGCATGCCCTCGTTCA
>DAOUVM010000046.1 GCA_030667645.1 Ardenticatenales bacterium
CATGACATGATTGGGTTCTCGATGACCAATGCAGCCGTGCTGGTGGTTCCAACCTTTGGCAGCAAAGCGATGCTGGGCACCAACCCCATCAGTGTGGCCGCCCCGGCCGGTGAGGAACGCCCGTTTGTGCTCGATATGGCTACCAGCACCGTCCCGCGCGGCAAGCTGGAGGTCTATGACCGGATGGAAAAACCGCTCCCTCTGGGCTGGGCCACCGATGAAACCGGAGAGCCCACTACTGACGCAACTCAGGTACTCGACAATTTTGTCAAGTTGGCGGGTGGCGGACTGCTGCCCCTGGGCGGCGCCGGGGAGTTATTTAGTGGTCACAAGGGATATGGTTTGGCACTGATGGTCGACATCCTCTCCGGCGTGCTGCCGGGCGCCGGCTATGCCAACAACATCTATCTCAAGGATGAGGATGGCCGTGCTCAACCGGCCAATGTGGGCCACTTTTTCGGGGCGCTGCGCGTCGATGGCTTTCGGCCGGTCGACGAGTTCAAGGCATCCATGGATGATCTCATCCGTCGCCTGACAGCCACCCCCAAGGCGGCCGATGAGGAACGCATCTACATCCACGGTGAAAAGGAGTACGAGATCGCTGATGATCGTTGCAGGAATGGTGTTGTCTTGCATCCCAAAGTGGTGGCTGACCTGAAAGCCATGGCAGAGGAATTCGGCGTCCGGTTCGATCTGTGATCTGCGTGCCCGCCTGTTTGCCGCGACCAGCGCAAGCTGGCACATCGCAGTATCTTGTCCTGGCTTGATTGCAGGACAGCGCACCTGTGAGAGGGTCGCCGCTGAGGTTTGTGTGACATCAAGCATGTCACGCTGTGGTGCTGGCGCACAATGGGAGATTCCAAATGTATGCTGTTCCGTTTGGCAAGAGTGAACTAGAATTCGAGCTGCCGCCCGGCATGACCGGAACGGTGGCCGTCTCCAAGCCGGTCCCGCCCATTGAGGATGTGCCGGCCGCTGTCGCCCGGGCGCTTGCCAATCCCATCAACTCTCCCCCGCTACGGGAATTGGCCAGGCCAGGTGGCACCGTGTGCATTGTTTTTACCGACATCACCCGATCCAGCCCGGACCATCTACTGGTGGCGGCAATCTTGGCCGAGTTGGAAACAGCCGGCGTGCGCGACGAGGATATTGTCCTTCTCTGCGGGATTGGTATGCACCGGCCGAGCACGGCTGAAGAAAAGGTGATCAAACTGGGACAGGCGGTAGTGGATCGGTACCGGGTGGTCGACAACGAGCCGCAGAACCCGGCCGCGCTGGTAGACCTGGGTACCACCGAGAGCGGCATCCCCCTCTCAGTCAACAAGATTGCCTACCAGGCGGACCTGCTGATTGCCACCGGCATAGTCGAGCCGCACCAGTATGCTGGCTATTCGGGGGCGCGCAAGACACTGGCGGTTGGAGCGGCTGGCGAGGCGATGATTGCCTACACTCATGGCCCAGAGATGGTTGACCATCCCGGCGCCCGGCTGGGCAAAATCGAGGGCAACCCTTTCCATGAAGCGATCACCGAGGCGGCCCGCCGCGCCAATCTGCGTTTTATCCTCAACGTGGTGCAGGACGACCACAAGCGGCCGGTTGCTATCCTGGCGGGTGAGCCGGAAGCTACCTTTGTCGAGCTGGTGGGTGCGGCTAAAGAGTTGTTCGAGGTTCCCATCCCTCGCGCGACGCGGGATGCAAACGACGGCCCGTACGATGTGGCCGTGGCTGGCGTCGGCTATCCCAAGGATGAGAATCTCTACCAGGCCAGCCGGGCTGCCAGCTACCTATTCTTCGCTCCCACTAGTGTGGTGAGGGAGGGAGGGGTCTTTATCATCCCTGCTCCCACCGCGGAAGGGGTCGGCGATGGCGTAGGCGAGCAGCGCTTCCTGGAAAAAATGAAAGGGGCGGCCGATATGCCATCCTTGCTGGCTGAGCTTCGTCGCACCGGCTACCCGCCGGGCGCCCAGCGCGCTTTTGTGATGGCCAAGGTCATAGAAAAGGCGCACGTTGTCATTGTCGGGTCCGCAACTCCTGATCTTGTGAGCCAGTTGCACATGATCCCAGCGACGGACATGGATCAGGCCTTTCGCATCGCGGCTGCAAAGATCGGGCGGAATGACCTAGACGTGTTGATCGTACCTCACGCGTTGCTCACATTGCCCGTTCTGGGTGGCAGGCGATAGGCCGCCATTTGCTGTCTGGTACCTCACCGACCCAATCAAGGAACCCCCATGGTCGTGGAATCCCCCAAACCATTCCCCAATATGGAAGTCCCCACGGAAGACGAGTATCTCTACTGCATCCGCTGTGGGGCCTGCCTGTACACCTGCCCAACCTACCGGGAAACCGTGCGCGAGACCGACAGCCCCCGCGGTCGCATCTTTCTGGCCCGCAAGTTACTGGATGGCTCCGAGGAGATCACTCCCAACCTGATTGAGCAGATGTATCGATGCCTGGCCTGCGGTGCGTGCAATGTCGCCTGTGCCGTAGGCAATAAACCGGCCGATATCGCCTTGCAGCTCCGCTGGTTGGCGCAGCAGGTAGAGCCGGCCGGGTGGAAAGAGGTGGTTTTTCACAAAACGCTTACGAGACCGGGCTTGATGGAGGCCGGCACTGTCCCACTGCGCCTCTATCAACTGCTGGGCTTTCGAACTGTTGCCAACGCTCTGCGAATCACCAGTCTGCTCCCCCGTCAACTGCGGGACATGGAGCGACAACTTCCCGGAATCCCGGCCAGAACAGCACGAAGCCAGATAGCAGAGGTGACGCCCGCGATGGGGGAGCATCGCGCTCGGGTCGGTTTTTTCCTCGGCTGCGCCCAGAACTTGCTCTTTACCGAGGGGAGCAAGGCTACAGTCAGGGTGTTGGCGCGCAACGGCAACCAGGTCATCACGCCCAGATCGGCGCAATGCTGCGGCATGCCGGCGATAGGTTATGGCGATTGGGATGCGCTGCGAGCCTTTGCCAGACACAACATTGAGCTGTTTGAAAAGTTGGATGTGGACTTCATTGTGACCGACTGCGCCACCTGTGGCTCCTCGCTCAAGGAATACGGCCACTATCTGGCCGGGGACCCGGTTTGGGCAGAGCGGGCGGCCGATTTCAGTGCCAGGGTCAAAGATATCAGCGAGTACCTGTCTTCGCTAGAGCTCGTCAAGCCGGCCGGCAGAATCAAAGCACGGGTCACCTATCATGACCCCTGCCATCTGGTCCGGGCGCAGGAGGTGAGAGATCAGCCTCGCCAGTTGCTGCAGATGATTGAGGGACTAGAGTTGGTCGAGATGAACGAGGCGGATTGGTGCTGCGGTTCGGCCGGCACGCAAATCATCACTCATTATGAAACCTCAATGGGGGTGTTGGACAAAAAGATGGCCAACGTGGCGGCCACTGAACCGGACTATGTCGCTAGTGGTTGCCCTGGTTGCCAGATGCAGCTCACCCTCGGCTGCAAGCGGTCCGGCATCCAAGCAGATATCGTCCACCCGGTGCAACTGCTGGATCGTGCGTACCAGGACGAACAGGATTAGGGGAGCCTCTATGGCTATTTGCACTGCCGTTGTCAAGCAACTGCAAGCTATCGTCGGCCGAAAGTATGTCCTCGACTCTCGGGAGGATCTGCTGTGCTACTCTTTTGATGGCACCTTTGCCGAGTTCATGCCCGATCTGGTGGTTGAGCCCGGCTCTACCGAGGAGGTCAGCGCCATCCTCAAGCTGGCCAATGAACACGAAATCCCCATCATTGCCCGTGGGATGGGCTCCGGGCTGGCGGCCGGCACAGTTCCCTTTGGCGGTGGCATCGTGCTTCCCCTCAACCGGATGGATGCGATCCTGGAGATTGATCCGCTGAACATGACCGCCACCGTGGAGGCCGGGGTCATTACTTTCGATCTGCAGACCGCTGCCGAGTGTCACAATCTCTTTTACCCACCTGACCCGTCCAGCATCAAGCACTCTACCATTGGCGGCAACATTGCCTGCAATGCGGGCGGTCCGCGTTGTCTCAAGTATGGCGTCACCGGCAATTATGTCATGGGGGTCACGGCCGTGTTAGCCGATGGCCGGATCATCAAGAGCGGCGGAAAGACCATCAAGAACGTCACCGGCTATAACTTTGCGCAGCTCTTTACCGGGTCCGAGGGAACCCTGGGCATTATTACCGAGGCTATCCTCAAGCTTGTCTCCAAACCCCACTATGTGCGCACCGCCGTCGCTGCTTTTGACAGCCTCGATGACGCAAGCCGGACCGTCAACGCCGTTCTGAGCGCCGGTATCGTGCCCGCCACAATGGAACTCATGGACGAGACTGCCATTATCTGCATCGAGGAAGCGATGCACCTGGGATTGCCGGTGGACAAGGAGGCTATTCTCATCATTGAGGCCGACGGATTTGACCAGGACGGCGTCCGGCATGAGATCGAAGCCATCGCCCGCATTTGCCAGGATACCGGCGCCTCGAGCGTCCAGGTGGCCAAGGACGAAGCAGAGAGGGCCGATCTGTGGCGGGCCCGTCGAAGCGTCGGCCCCTCCCTGGCCCGCCGCGCTCCCAACAAGCTGGGCGAGGATATCTCGGTTCCGCGCAGCCAGATCCCTGAAGCGGTTCGACGTATCAAAGAGATCTCCAGGAGGCTAGAATTGCCCATTGTGGTGTTCGGCCACGCCGGCGATGGCAATCTGCACCCGAACATTCTATTTGACCAACGTGACCCCGATCAGTGGGATCGTGTCCAGCGCGCCGTGACCGAGATCTTTGCCGCGGCGGTAGACCTTGGCGGGACCCTCTCCGGCGAGCACGGTGTTGGCACCCTCAAGCTTCCATATCTGGAGAGCGATGTTGGACGGATATCGATAGAAGTTCAGCAATTGATCAAGCGGGCGCTGGATCCCAAGGGCATCCTCAATCCGGGCAAGGCGCTGCCCCTCATGGAGCCTTCCTCGCACGATTAATTTCCTCGCCAGTCTGCGCGACTGCTCCGATTCCTCCGGCCGGGAGGGCGGTAGGCCGGCTCGGAGTTCCACTTCCGAGCCCCCTCTTTCAACACCCTCAGCAGCCAGGGATGGCGCCCCCAAGGAGCCGCTTCCCAGGCCTGGCTCGGGGTGAAAGTCCGTGTTACACGTCGCGGGTCGCGGATACCACGGCGCGCCCGTTGATCGGTCAGGGCCTCGAATCGCGCGCACACGCTGTTCACGTCAGAAAAGAAAGCTTGCCTCGCCCGCGCTATCAACAATCCATCGTGGCCCACCTGGAAACTAGATGGTGGCTCTGTCACCCATCTGGCGCCAGGAAGGTATTATTTCATGCCAGTTCACTGGCCTTGACGTTCATCACAATCTCGTGGAATTTGCCCCGAATAGAACTTTCGTGCTATAATGAGAGCCAGACCCCCACCCGCTGGCCGTTTGTGGGATCATAAAATATGATGCTAGTGAGTGACATCGCGCTGCAAACAATGCACTGGTGGGATCGAGACATCCGATTTCCGGACCTCCATCCCACCTGCCCTGAACCACGAGCCATGCCACGCCCCTGAAACCGGAACGATAATTGAATCAGAAATTCACCGAAAAACAATTACCGGAACAACAATTGTCGGGATCGGCCGCCCGTTGCCGTCAACCGGCGCCGTCCGCCACGTCTGGGTCGCCCCAAGAGAATCAGGAATCGCACGATTGCTGGTCAAGTGGGAATCCGCGGGATTCGCCTGGTTGGTAGTATTCGTGTTGAAATGCGGTCTCTGAGAACTCTGCCCTGGGCCTGACTCGGGAATGCGGAATGCTTGACGTCCAGAGCCATCGCCAGTATCATGTGATAGACTGACTGGTCAGTTTGGTCGGAGCGTAAGGTGTGTCTGGGAGGGTGCTATGTTCGTCATTGTGTTGCTGACTACTATTGTCGGAAGTATTCTGATCACCTGGCTGCTGCCGATGGCCATCAAGAGTGAACGACCCTATGGCCTGGCGGTCGATGTGATTGTTGGCACGGTGGCTGCACTTGCCTGGGCCTGGCTGGCCTATGATGTCCTGTCGCCGCTCATTGGCCTCACCGGATGGCTGAGACTGGCGGGCTCGGCGGGCGATGCAATCGGGTTGGCGGCCGCCATGCTCTGGGTGCTTCGGCGGATCAAGAGATAGCCAGAGGGCCGGATGACCCCCAGGGCGGACGTTTCGGCCGAGCGGAGACAGCAGATATTCCAGGCAGCGTTGGTGTGCTTTGGCCGTAAGGGATATCACCTGACGACGATGGATGATATCGTCCAGGAGAGCGGCCTGAGCAAAGGCGCGCTCTATTGGTATTTCAGGGGCAAGAAAGAGTTGTTCCTGTCGCTGTTTCAAGAGGTCATCGGGCAGCTTGGACAGACATGGGAGTCGATCACAGTCAATCAAGATGTGAGTGCGACGGACAAGCTGCTGGCGAGCATAGCGCTATTTCGCAATGAGCTCAGGGAGATGGCGCCCCTGTTCGGCGTGATGATGGAGGCCTGGGCATTGACCCGCCACGATGAGGAGGTGGAGAGTCTGTTCCGCGGGTTCTACCAGCCTTTTCTTGAGATCATGACCCAAATCATTCAAGAGGGGGTTGCCACCGGCGAATTCCACACAGGATCAACCACTGCGATGGCGCTGGTCGTGATGACACTATATGATGGAATCGCTCTGGCGATAGGAACTGGAATGTGGGCGAGTGATTGGGACGAGATCATGGACGCGGCCGAGGAACTGGTGCTCAGAGGTCTGGGTGTAACTCGTGACTAGCCGCCTGATCATCGAAACCGATCAGCTTGCGCGGGCTTTCGGGGATGTCGTTGCGGTGGATGGGTTATGCCTGCAGGTGCGGCCGGGCGAGATCTTTGGCCTGGTCGGGCCGGATGGAGCCGGCAAGACCACGACCATCCGCCTGTTAGCGGCTATCATGGACCCTACTGGTGGCAGCGCCAGGGTAGCCGGTTTTGATACGGTGACAGAGCCGGAACCGATCAAGCGGCGCATTGGCTATATGGCCCAGCGATTCAACCTGTACGGTGATCTTTCAGTGTGGGAGAACCTCAACTTTTTTGCCGATGTGTTCGAGGTGGCGGGGTCGGAACGGCGCGAGCGGATTGAGCGGCTGTTGAATTTCGCTCGCCTGACCGAGTTTCGTGATCGGCGCGCGGCGCATCTGTCCGGCGGAATGCAAAAAAAGCTAGCTCTGGCCTGCACGCTCATTCATACGCCGGAGATCATCTTCTTGGATGAACCGACCACCGGGGTGGATCCGGTCTCGCGCCGTGAATTCTGGGGGATCCTCACCGATCTACATCTGGAGGGCATCACCCTGGTGATCAGCACCCCGTACATGGACGAGGCTGAACGCTGTTCGCGGGTGGGCCTGATGTACCAGGGGAGCCTGGTGGTTTGCGACACCCCCGAGCGGGTCAAGGCGATGACTCGAGGAGAGTTGATTGCGCTCTGGCCTTCGGATCCGCGACGGGCAAAGGATATACTGGCCAGGCATGGGGAGGTGTTGGAGGTGCAGACCTACGGCGACCAGTTGCGTCTCTTTGTCCGAGATGCCGGTTCGGCCATGGGGTGGATCGACACAGCGCTGGCGGCGCACGGGGTTGAGGTTCTGGAGATGCGGCCGACCCGGCCGCGAATGGAAGAGGCGTTTATCTCGCTCATCCAGGGGCGCATGGCGAGTGAGGGCAGTTAGCAGCGTGGCATGATTCACATTCTGACAGACGTGGCGGCCGATTGTGGCCCTGAACACGATTCCATGCCTGGCGGCCTTGATGTCCCTGCTGTTCGATCGGAGACACCTGGCCCCTTGGACGGAGATCGATCAGTGAGGAATGATCGAGCCTCGGCGCGGCCGCTCGTGACCGGCATCGGTCGCTATTATAGTAGGCTAGGGATTAGAGGAATCTGAGACGCATGAATTGGCGACGGGTTCTTTCCATCATGCGCAAAGAGTGGTGGCACATCACGCGGGATCGGGCCTCGTTCGTCCTGCTGATGCTCTCGCCGGTGCTAGTGCTGGTAACCATGGGCTATGCCTTTTCCGTTGACATCAAAGACGTAAAGATCGGCGTGTTGGACCAGGACCTCAGCCAGCTTTCGCGGGCTTATCTGGCCCAGTTGAGCAGCAGCGGTGCGCTGCGCCTGGAAGCGTTGCCGGCGAGCTTGAGCGAAGTGGAGCAGTTGCTGATGCGGGGCCAGGTAAAGGCGGTTGTCGTCATCCCGCGGGGCTTTGAGCGGGACCTCAAGGCGGGTCGAACCGGTGCGGTGCAGGTGGTGGTGGATGGCACCGACCCCAGCACGGCCGGCCACGCCATCCGGCATATTGGGTCGCACACGGAGCATTTTGCTGCCCAACAGGTCGGGGACCGGCTGGCCCGGCTGGGCATCTCGCTGAACCGGCTTGAGCCCATTGAACTGCGGCTGCGGGCCTGGTACAATCCCTCGCTTCGCTACACAGTCTCCATGATCCCGGCCCTGGTGGGCATCGTGCTCAGCGTACCGGCGATGGCCGCCTCGCTGGCGCTGGCGCGCGAGCGAGAGTTGGGTACCCTGGAAGGGCTGATAGCCACCCCCATCGGCCGGACTGAGCTGATCGCCGGCAAGCTGGTACCGTACATGCTAGCGGGCCTGTTGAGCGTTCCGCTCTGTGTGGCGACCGCCGTCTATGGCTACAACTTGGACTTTCATGGCAACCTGTGGCTATATCTGGCTCTGTCGGCTGTTTTTCTTTTTGCCACCATGAGCATTGCGCTCTTTATCTCGATCTTTGCCAAGAGCCAACAGGTGGCCATCATGGCTTCGATGATCATCTTTCTCTTTTCCGGCTTTTTCATGTCCGGTCTCCTGATTCCCTTTGCCCTCATGGGTCCGTTGCTCAAACTGGAAGCTTTCATGTTCCCCACGACGCACTTTGTTATCATCAGCCGGGGCATCTTTGTCAAAGGAGTTGGCCTGGGCGAGTTGCAGGGGTACTCTATTGCGCTGGTCGGGATCGGTGTGGTCTTTATGGCGTTGACCGTACTGATGTTCAAAAAGAAGCTGTAACTTACTACCGGCGTAACAGAGTTTATCGCAGACCATCTGTAGAACCCAGATAACCGATGCTGAACCGAATCTGGCAACTCATCATCAAGGAATTCATCCAGCTCTTCCGTGACCGGTTGATGGCGCCCTTTGTGTTGCTGGGACCGCTCACCGAGTTGCTGATGATTGCCTGGTCCACCTCTCAGGGCATCGATCACCTGCCCACGGCGGTGTTGGACCTGGACCAAAGCAACGCCAGTCGCGGCTTGATCACGGCGATGGTCAACTCGGAGACGTTTGATCCTTACTTTGTCGCGTCCTTTGACGAGATCACGGAAGAGATAGACCGGGGACGGGCATTGGTGGCCTGGACCATTCCGAGGGGGTTTCAGACCCAGTTGTTGGATCTGAGCGGCGACGCGCCGGCGGTCCAGGTCATCGTGGATGGGGCTGATGTGGTGGCAGCACAGACGGCCGCGGAAGTTGCGCAAGGTGTGGTCGCCAGCTATGGACAGCAGGTCGCGGTCCAGTCGTCTCCGGCTGCCGCCGGCCTGTTTCCCCTGGATGTGAGTCTGCGGGTGTGGTTCAATGAGGAGATGAAAGAGTCCAACTATATGATTCCGTCCGAGCTGGGCTTTATTGCCGCTGCCATCACCGCCATGGTTGCCAGCATGGCTATTGCCCGCGAACGGGAACTCGGTACGCTGGAGCAGTTGATGGTTACTCCTCTTCGTTCGGTGGAACTCGTCATTGGCAAGTCGGTCATGGCTGTCGCGCTGGGTTATACCGAGTTCCTGCTGATGCTGGGCATGGTGGTCTGGCTGTTCGACGTGCCGATGCGGGGCTCCTATCCGCTATTGATGGTATTGGCCCTTCTCTACATGTTGGTAGAGTTGGGGTGGGGTTTGATGATCTCAGCCGTGGCGCGCACCCAGATGCAGGCGCTACTCATCGCGTTTGCGGTCATCATGGTCATGATCATTTTTTCCGGCTATGCTTTTCCGGTGGAGACGATGCCGCGTTTCATGCAGATCATTGCCAACTTTTTTCCCCTAAAGCACTGGCTGGTCGTCTTTCGCAGTATCCTGCTCAAGGGGGCAGGAGTTTCCGTGTTCTGGCGCGAGTTGCTGGCGATTGCCGGGCTGGGTGCGGCGATCTATACCGGAACCGTGTTGCTGCTCCGCCGTCGGCGGCTGCAGTGAGAGTACGGATACCGATCATGGGCGAGCCAGCGCTGCCACATCCGTATCGAGTCAAACCAGGCAGCAGCGTTGAGTCATGTGAAGGATATGGTAGCTGGAGATAGCGTCCGGCCCGCTCGACGGGACGCGCAACATAGGCAGAGTGCGGTTGAGACGATTGAGCTGACCAAACGGTTTGATAGTTTCACCGCGGTAGATCGGGTCAGTTTCACCGTGCACCAGGGTGAGATATTCGGCTTCCTGGGACCGAATGGTGCGG
>DAOUVM010000222.1 GCA_030667645.1 Ardenticatenales bacterium
AGACGCCACGCGTGGGCGTGTTTGTCTGCCACTGTGGCTCGAACATCGGTGGTTACCTCGACGTGCCCGCCGTGGCCGAATATGCCCAGAGCCTGCCCGGTGTGGTTCACGCTGAGCACAATTTGTACACCTGCTCGCAGGATTCTATCACCCATATCTCTGAGCGCGTCAAAGAGTTGGAACTGAACCGGGTGGTGGTGGCGGCCTGCACTCCTCTGACGCACGAGCCGCTTTTCCAGGATAGCCTGCGGGCGGCTGGTCTAAACCCCTACCTGTTTGATATGGCGAATATCCGCAACCAGTGTTCGTGGGTTCATGGCGATGATTGGGCAGCGGGGACAGCCAAAGCGCGGGACCTGGTCGGCATGGCTGTAGCCAGGGCGAACCGGCTGGAGCCTCTGACGACATCGGTAGTGCCCGTTTGCAAACGGGCACTGGTAGTCGGCGGTGGTCCGGCCGGGATGAACGCGGCGTTGACCCTGGCGGCTCAGGGGATTGTGGTTACGCTGGTCGAGCGAGAGACGCGATTAGGCGGCAATCTGCGCCATTTGCACTATCTGATAGATTCGGAAATCGGGGGATCGCACAAAGCGCCAAGTCCGGGGCCCGGTGGTTCCGACCCTCAGGCGTACCTGCATGATCTCATCCGGCGCGTGGAGACTGAGCCTCTGATTGAGATCTGCCTGGGCACGGAGTTGGTCAGATCGAGCGGTTTCAAGGGGAACTTTAACTCTATCCTCAAGACGCCTGTCGGGGAGACGGAGGTAGCCCACGGGGCGACAATCGTCGCCTGCGGCGGACAGGAGTATCGCGGATCAGAGTATGGATACGGCACCCACCCAGAGATTCTGACCCTGTTGGAGTTTGAGGAGGTGATGGCGACCTGTGCTGCAAGTAGCGGCGAGGATCGCATGGTTGGTGACCTGCCCGACTCTGTTGTGATGATCCTCTGCGCTGGCCTGCCAGCCGAGAGGTTCTGCAGCCGCATATGCTGCACCGCGGCCCTCAAGAACGCGCTTGTACTCAAACGACTTCGCCCGGCGGCCCGCGTCACGGTGCTCTACCGAGACATCCGCACGTTTGGTCTCAAGGAGTCGCTATACACCGAGGCGCGCAGGCAGGGGGTCTTGTTCGTCCGCTACGATTTTGAGCACAAGCCCGTGGTGACGATTGAGAAGGGGCTGAGAATACAAGTCCGTGAGCAGATCTTGGGACAACCGCTAGAGTTGCATCCCGATCTGCTGGTGCTTGGTACACCGATGGTGCCGTCCAATGGCGCGGACGTATTGGCCAGCGCGCTCAAGGTAGGTGTCGACCTGGATGGTTGGTTCATGGAGGCCCATGTCAAGCTGCGCCCGGTTGACTTTGCGGCCGATGGAGTGTACCTGGCAGGGGCAGCCCACTATCCCAAATTGCTGGGCGAGACCATCATCCAGGCCCAGGCAGCGGCCGCCCGTGCCATGACTATTCTAAGCAAGGACGCTCTGGACGTTGGAGGCGTGGTTGCCCAGGTGGACCCGGAAGAGTGTGTCGGTTGCCTGACATGCGTTCGGGTTTGTCCTTTCGATGTGCCCCAGGTGCGGACAGGTCTGACGGGAGTCGGAGGGATCGCTGGCGCAGCTTACATCGAACCCGCCCAGTGTCAGGGTTGTGGCATCTGCGTTGGCGAGTGCCCAGCGAGAGCGATCCAACTGCTGCATTACCGGGATGAGCAGGTGGAAGCCCAGATTGAGGCTTATTGCAGCGCGATGGAACTGCCGACCGGCGTGCCCCTGCTTGACGTCGGAGCGTAGTACAGGTTAGACGGAATCGGAGGAAGGGCACATGAGCGAGAACCATGTCTTTGAGCCGAGGATCCTTGCGTTTTGCTGCCACCATTGCGCCTATGTTGCGGCCGACCTGACAGGGGCGATGCGCCTCACGTACCCATCCAATCTGCGGATTGTCAGAATCCCCTGTTCGGGCAAGCTGGACGTCATCCAGACACTTGGCGCCTTTGAGGGCGGCCTGGACGGCGTGATGGTTGCGGGCTGATTGGAGGGCGATTGTCATTACCTGGATGGTAATCTGGCCGCAAAGAAACGTGTCAAGTATATTCAGAGAGTTCTGAACGCGATTGGGATGGAGAGTGATCGCATAGCCATGGTCAACCTGTCTTCGGCGATGGGAGCCCAATTCGCCCAGGTGGCCACCGAGATGACAGAGCGGATACGCAAGTTGGGACCGAACCCGCTGCGGCACTCGCCCCAGGCCAAAGCGCCGGATGGTCCCGACGCTAGTGAGTAGGAGTCATCAACATGACCGATGATAGAATTCGTACCTTCCGCAAGCTGGTTACGCTCAAGGATGGGGCTCGGGTGCTGTTCCGGGTGTTGGCGCCACCGGACAAGGAAGCGCTGGTGGCTCTGTTTCAATCGGTTGCCGCAGATGACCTGCGCTACATTCGGAGCGACGTTCGGGATAAAGCACTTGTGGCCGGATGGGCCCTGGACCCTGACTATGATCGGGTGCTGCCGATCATTGCCCTGGTTCAGGAACGGATCGTGGGTGAGGCCACGCTGCACTTCAAGTCAGGCCCCCACGCGCATGCGGCTGAACTCCGCATCTTCCTGGCCAGCGATTTCCGTCGCCGGGGTTTGGGTCTCCAAATGCTG
Source organism: Ardenticatenales bacterium (assembly GCA_030667645.1). GTDB lineage: Bacteria > Chloroflexota > Anaerolineae > Promineifilales > UBA4811 > GLR113. The sequence goes on from DAOUVM010000222.1 coordinate 2,655, forward strand.
GGAATGATGTTCGAACTTGCCCGCTGGCGTGACATACACCTGCTGGAGGCACAGATCGTCGCCGATCAGAGCAGGGTCATCAAGGCGTTCAAAAAGTTGGGTTTTGAACAGCAAGGGTTGCTAGAGGATTACTTTTCAACGCCGGACCTAGAGCCGCGGGACGTGGCGGTACTTGTCAAGCGATTATTGGCTCCTCAAGATGAGTTCTGAGAAGGACTGTCCTGCGCGGCCCTTTTGCATGGAGGTATTATCGTGATCACAGGCGAACAAAAGCCACTGGAGGAGATCAAGGGGTTCCTGGGCGACGACCGCAATGTGTTGGTCGTGGGGTGCGGGACATGTGTCACCGTCTGTTTTGCTGGCGGAGAGAAAGAAGCACAGATCCTCGCCTCATCGCTCCGGATGAGTACAAAGCTGGGTGGTGACCCCAAGGAGGTATCGGATGTGACCGTCCAGCGTCAATGCGAATGGGAATACCTGGATGTCATTGAGAAGGAGGTCCAGGAGGCCGACATCATAGTCTCGTTGGCCTGTGGCATTGGAGTGCAGGCGATGGCCAAGCATTTCCCGGAAAAGTGGGTGGTGCCTGGCCTGAACACGAACTTCCTGGGGCTGCCGGAGGAGCAGGGACTCTGGACCGAGCAGTGCCAGGCTTGCGGCGACTGCGTCCTGGCGCTGACCGGGGGCATTTGCCCCATTGCGCGCTGCGCCAAGCAGTTGCTCAACGGCCCCTGCGGTGGTTCTGAGAACGGCCTGTGTGAGGTCAAGCGAGTCAAGAAGGATGGCGGCATCCCGGTGATGGAGACGGATGCCAGAGGGCGAAAGAGACCGGTTATGGAAGACGTCGAGTGCGCGTGGCATCTCATTCATGAGCGGCTGAGTTCACTCGATAAGCTCGACTTGCTGATGGAAGTGCAGCCGCCCAAGGACTGGTCGACTTCGCGCGATGGCGGCCCGCGACGGATCGTGCGCGAGGACCTGCTTTTGTTGGATGAGGGATAAGATGACAGATCAAGCTGCAACAAACGGCTTCAAATCGGGCAGTAATCTCGAAACGGTGCTGCGAGCCGGCCACTTTGCCGTCACGGGTGAGCTGGGTCCGCCGCAAAACGCAGATGGTGAGCACATCCGTGAAAAGGCCGGCTTTCTCCGGGGATTCGTGGACGCGGTCAATATCACCGACAACCAGACGGCCGTCGTACGCATGTCCTCTATCGGCGCTGCCATCATTGCCATACAGGAGGGATTGGAGCCGGTGATGCAGATGACCTGCCGGGATCGCAATCGGCTGGCGATGCAGGCAGATTTCCTGGGTGCCTATGCGCTTGGCATCCGGAATATGCTTGCTCTCACAGGTGACCATCAGTCGTTTGGCAATCACCCAACGGCCAAGAACGTCCATGATGTGGACTCGCTGCAACTGCTAACCATGCTGCGCGACCTGCGAGACGAGAAGAAATTCGACTGTGGCGATCTTATCAAGGAGTGCGAACCTCGTTTCTTTGTCGGTGCGGCCGCTGCGCCCGAGGCCGGTCCTACTGAATGGAGACCGTACCGCCTGGCCAAGAAGGTCAGCGCCGGGGCTGATTTCATCCAAACCCAATTGGTCTACAATGTGGACGCGTTCAAGAGATATATGGAAGAGGTTCGCAAGCTGGGCCTGCACGAGAAAGTGTATATCCTTGTCGGTGTTGGGCCGCTCAAGGGGCCTGGGATGGCCAAATATATGCGCGACTTTGTCCCTGGCATCTCTATGCCGGACCATATTATTGATCGGATGACCAAAGCGGCTACCGGTATCCCCAAAGAGGAAAAAAAGGCCCGGCGGGACGCCTGGCGGGCGGAAGGGATCCAGGTCTGCATCGAACTGATGCAGGAGGTGCGCGAAATCGAAGGCGTTGCCGGCGTTCACGTGATGGCCATAGAGTGGGAAGAAGCGGTCGAGTCGATTGTAGAGGGGGCGGGCATGCTGCCCCGGCCGGTTGTAGAGTAGTCGAGGGTTGACGATTATTCATGTCGCGGGCGCCAAAGGCGGACGACTTGAACGGGAGATGGCTTTTCGCCTTTCGCCCATTGTGACCACTGAATTCCTGTGAACTACCCTCGACTGGAGTGAGAGAATGGTTATGACCGTAGAGATCAAGGCCGATCTGGCAAGGGAAATCGAGAAAAGGACAGGGCAGAATGCCTTTTTGTGCTACCAGTGTATCCGCTGCACCAGCGGATGCCCTCTGACCGACTTTTTTGACCGGACTCCCAACGAGATCATGCGGCTAGTGCAGGTAGGGGACGAAGATGCTGCATTGAATTCCAAGACTCCCTGGCTGTGTGCCTCCTGTCTCACCTGCACCACCCGCTGTCCGCAAGGATTGGACATTGCCCGAATTATGGAGGCGCTGACTCAGATTGCTCTGGAACGGGGCGTGGAGCCCAAGGTGCCGGAGGTGGCGCTC
>DAOUVM010000164.1 GCA_030667645.1 Ardenticatenales bacterium
TCTGTTTTCTCCCGGCCGCCAAGTCGAGGTACAGGGAGGGCATCTTTTCGCCACGGCCGCGATTGATCCACGGCCTTAGGAGCGGTTGAGCCAAGGAGGCGGGAAGATAGCTGATTCCCCGGGCAAGCAATCGCGCAGGGCTGCCCGGCAAGTTCACTACCGGCACACCCATCGCTTTCATGACCGCGAGCGTCTCTTTCAACATGGAGCGCTCTAGCATAAAGGTACGCCGGTGGCCATAGATGACGGCCGAATTGCGGTTCAGGATGGCACAGGTGGCATTGGCAACGATGTTGAGGAAGAGCTTGGACCACTTGATCGCGCGGTAATCCTTGAAAGGACGCGCATCAATGCCCGCGGTCTGGAACAGAGAGACCCATTCATCTATCGATTCGTCGTCGTTGAGGGGAGCCAGTCCCAGCCCCCGGCCGCGGTGCTCGACCCGTGCACTTCCGGCTGTGGTGGACGAGACCGGGATGGTGAGGGAGGCAGCCAGAACGCGCTGCGCACCCAGCAGCCTGGCGGCCACCTCCTCGACTCCCACGCCGTTCTGCAGCGTCAACACCTTGCGCGGCAAGGTGAATCCCGCGGAGGGAATCTGCTCGAGGACCGCCTGCGCATCATATGCCTTGGTAGCCAGGATAAAGAGATCATACTCGACTCCGGACGGGAACGCCTCGGACAACGAGGAGACGACTGCGGCCGGCCGGACAGCGCGGGTTTGACCCCTCTCCGACAGATGAAATCCAGAGGATCGGATGAGACCGGCCCGCGCTGGCTGCTCTAGCACCACCACCTCATTTCCCGCCAGCAACAGCTTGGACGCCACCAGGGTTCCCACGGCGCCGGCGCCGACCACGAGGACGTTCATCGAACCCGTACGGTGGGAATCGGTAACGGAAGGAAGGGGCAGGTCACCCTCGGTCGGGGCATGCTCGGCCCGCGCCCGGGGAGGCAGCGGGCGCTCGACCGGCGCAGATGCGCGCCCCCCCTTTTCGTTCATGGCAACCTCTAATTGGCTCCTGGCATCTCCGTCCAGGGGAGGAATCGCGCCCAGCGCCCGATCCGGATCGGAAGCTGCCTGGTGCAGGAGGTGCTTGACCATCGGGCTCCCATATCGCTCCAGCACAACGACCATGCAGCCGGGGTGGCCACAGTAGTAGTGTACACCGGTCAGAGTATCGGAAACCTCTGTCTCCGACAAGTCATCGGCCACTATCACTTCGCGGCTGCGCGGGAGGTGTCCGGCCGTCCCGATAAGCGCCGGGGCCACTGGCTCGGCGCAATCGGAGTGAGCCCAGCCGGAATCGCCCTGGTGGCGCCCCGCACCCGGAGCGCAGACCAGGCTGACGTAGGTGATGGGACCGCGGACGGATTCGGGCAACTGGCGCAACGGGCAATTTGCTCTCGCACATGTAATCGTCATCAGGCATCATCCTCCTCAGACAGCCCAATCCTTGGCCCGGGCAACCGCCCGTTTCCAGTCAGAGTAGAGAGTCGCGCGCCGGCCGGCAGGCATGGCCGGTTCGTAGCGCCGCTCAACGGACCATTTGGCCTCCAGTTCGTTGGGCCCGCTCCAGAAGCCCACCGCAAGCCCCGCCAGATAGGCGGCCCCGAGGGCCGTAGTCTCGGTGACGGCCGGCACTTGCACCGGTACCCCAAGGATATCGGCCTGGAACTGCATGAGGAGACCATTGCGGGCGGCTCCCCCATCAGCCCGCAACGCCGTCAGGGTCTGCCCGCAATCAGCAGTCATCGCCTCTACGACGTCGCGCGTCTGGAAAGCGATGCTCTCCAGTGCGGCCCGGGCAATGTGTCCCGCACCACTGCCGCGGGTGAGGCCAACAATCGTTCCCCGGGCATAGGGATCCCAGTGGGGCGCACCCAATCCTACAAAAGCGGGCACCAGGTAGACGCCCCCATTGTCATCCACACTGGCAGCCAATCCTTCCACATCGCTGCTTCGCGGGATGATCCCCAGGCCATCCCGCAGCCATTGGACCGTCGCCCCGGCCGAGAAAACAGAACCTTCGAGCGCATAGATCACGGGCCCGTCCCCGACTTGCCAGCCGATCGTGGTCAGCAATCCATTCCGGGAACGAACCGGTACCTGACCGGTATTAAGGAGCAGGAAACAGCCAGTGCCATAGGTGTTCTTGGCCATGCGAGGGGTGAAACAGGTCTGGCCGAAAGTGGCCGCCTGTTGGTCACCGGCATTCCCGGCGAGGGGGATCGGCCCACCAAACAAATCGGGGGCGGTCTCGCCATAGACGGCGCTGGAAGGGCAGACGGCCGGCAGCAAGGAGCGTGGAATCCGCAGTCGTTCCAGGATATCATCATCCCAATCAAGGTTGTGAATGTTGAACAGCATGGTCCGGCTGGCATTCGAGACGTCAGTGATGTGCAGGCGGCCGGCAGAGAGCCGCCAGAGAAGAAAGGAATCAATGGTACCAAACGCCAGCTCACCCGCTTCAGCCCGGCCCCGGGCGCCGGGAACGTTGTCCAGCAACCAGGCGACCTTGGTCCCGGAAAAGTAGGCATCGGTCACCAGCCCGGTTCGTTCCCGGACGAGCGCATCGAAACCGTCCGCAGCGAGTTCATCGCACAGAGGCGCCGTCCGCCGGCACTGCCAGACGATGGCATTGGCGATAGGCCGGCCGGTATCCCGCTCCCAAATGACGGTCGTCTCCCGCTGATTGGTGCAGCCGATGGCGGCGACATCAGCGGCAGAGACGCCGGCGTCCGCCACGACATCTTGAGCCACCTGAAGTTGCGACTCCCAGATCGTGTCGGCGTTGTGTTCTACCCAGCCGGGCTGCGGGAAGATCTGGGGAAACTCGGTTTGAGCGGCCGAAACCGGACGGCCGTCGTGATCGAACAGAATGGCGCGGGATGAAGTAGTACCCTGATCCAAGGAGAGAATAAAGGAGGCGGCCATAGCATCTACCCTACGCGAGCACGGATCCAATTAAGTCCGGCCGCCCACAGATGAATGCGTCGGACGCCATCACCTTTTTGCCCGGCAGTTGCAGCCGGGTAAGCCACAAAGCGCCACTGCCAGTCGCCACCAGGGGGCACACCTCGCCGGCCAGGACGGTTCCGGGAGGTTCGGGACCGGACCAATCCAGCAGCGGAATGGCCTCCATGATCTTGAGAGTTTGGCCGCGCCACCGGGTAAAGGCACCTGGCCAGGGGGTGCAGGCACGGATGTGGCGATCGATTCGTTCAGCCGGCAGCGCCCAGTCAATCTCGCCATCCGCCTTGCTCAACCGGGGCGCATAGGTGACACCTTGCTCTGGCTGCAGTATCGGCTCCAGGTCACCGGCCAGATAGGCAGGCAGCACCGCGAGAAGTAGTTCCGCGCCGCTCTCGGCCAGGCGCAGGCCGAGGGTGGCGGCCGTGTCGTCCACTTCGATGGCGGATGCCCGGTGCGCCAGGATCGGACCGGTGTCCAAGCCTGCGTCCATCTGCATGATGGTGACCCCGGTCTCGGTTTCGCCAGCCATTATCGCCGCCTGAGTGGGCGCTGCGCCCCGCCAACGAGGCAGAAGGGAAGCATGAACATTGATGCATCCATGCAACGGGAGATCCAACACCGGCTGGTGCAGTATCTGCCCGAAAGCGGCCACAACAACGAGATCCGGTTTCCAGCCTGTGAGCCGGTCAAGAGCCTCTGCGGTGCGCAGAGTATCGGGTTGATAGAGGGAGATTCCCGAGGCGCCGGCCATTCGTGCAACCGGGTTGGGGGCGAGTTTTCGGCCGCGGCCGGCGGGCCGGTCCGGCTGGGTGACCACGCCCACCAATTGGTGCGCCATCATCAATGTCAACAACGACGGCATGCTGAACTCTGATGATCCCATGAAAACAACTCGCACGACAGTCATCTCCTAATCGGGCTGGCGGGTTGTAAAGATGGATTGTCCAGGTTTCCGATCTCTCTCGGAAATCTACCGGCCGCGATTCGCCCTGATTCTAGCACATGGTGGGGCGAGTTCCAAACTCGAATCAGGGCGATTGCATACTCCAATGGACGATCATATCTTGCTGACGGAGCGATGCCAGATTGCCAACCGAATGCGGATTTGCAGACCCCTGGCGCAGTATTGAGCGCCAATCACGCTGGTTTTCCAGCAGCAGGGAATGAGTTCGGGTCAGTTTGAAGATCTTACAGGCCCTTTTTCGCTGTTCCGATCGAGTATGCAATCGCCCTGAACTCGAATTGACTTGTGCTCCCCTTGGTGCTACAATGCAGACTATCGGGTAGATCGGCTCTAACGCAACAGGAGGGAACACCGTGAGCGAGGACACTGAAACCCAGACCGAGGTTACCAGCGACGACAAACTGTGGGCGGCTATTGGGTATCCAATCCCGATCGTACCCATCATAGTGCTCCTGATGGAGGACAAGAAAGACCGTCCCTTTCTCAGATTCCACGCCATTCAGTCCATTGCGTTCAATGTCCTGATTTGGGTAGCGATCACGATCATCAGTGTAGTGACTTTAGGCATCGGCGCTATCTGCGCTCCGGTGCTCTGGCTGGCAACCCTGTGGCCAGCATTCGATTCTTTCAACGGCAACTTGACCCAGATCCCGGTAGTGACCGACTTTATCAAAAAGCAGAACTGGGTCTAGGTCAAGAGCAACAACCGAGAGGCTCTCCGGCCGGCCGGAGAGCCTCTTTTCATGCTACGAGCAGACGTTGACCTTACTCCAGACGCACTGGCAGATTGCCGATCCGCCCTCAAAGCAGGATTTGGACCAGTTTGCGGGCGTTGATCCACTGCTGATCCAGGTGCTATTCAATCGAGAGATCACCGCGCCCGCGGCGGTGGAAGAGTTTCTCTCTCCCCAACCTCCCCAGTTCTATGACCCATTCCAACTAGGCGGCATGGAGGCGGCCGTCACGCGGATAAGAGCCGCCATCGAGAATCGGGAGCCCATCGTCATCTATGGAGATTATGATGCCGATGGAGTGACGGGATCGGTGCTGCTGACGCAAGCGCTGCGAGCCATGGGCGCCGTTCGCGTCCAACCGTATATCCCCCACCGGGAGAAGGAGGGTTACGGACTCCACCGAAAAGCGCTGGATGAGCTTGCTGCCCAGGGGAACCGGCTGGTCATTACGACGGATTGCGGAATCCGGGGAGTTGAGCCGATAGAGCATGCCGGCCGGCTTGGCCTGGAGGTCATTGTCACCGACCATCACGCCCCGGGACCAGAATTGCCGCCGGCAGTGGCCATAATCGACCCCCAACAACGGGGTGACACGTACCCCGATAGAAGGTTGGCCGGCGTCGGTGTTGCATTCAAGCTAGTGCAAGGACTCGTCCAGGCGGGGCTGAAGCTCGATGGGCTGGTCGAAGATGACCTGCTGGATCTGGTAGCGATCGGCACGGTGGCCGATCTGGCTCCGCTGCTCAAAGAGAACCGGGCGCTGGTTCGGCGCGGGTTGGGGGTGCTCAACAGCGCACGCCGACCCGGAGTGGCGGCCCTGTTCAAGCACTCCCGGATACAGCCGGGACAGGCGACGGCGACCACCATCGGCTATACTCTGGGACCGCGCATCAACGCTGCCGGCCGCGTCGATCATGCGTATCAGGCGGCCCGGCTGCTGATCACCGAGGATCCAACGGTCGCTGATAGGTTGGCAGCAGAGCTGACCCAGTTGAACCGCCAGCGCCAGGAGACAACGAGGGAGATGACGCGCCGGGCATTGGCACAGGTGGACGATGCGCCGCTGCTTTTTGCGGCTGATCCTGATTTTCCCTCTGGAATCATTGGCCTGATAGCCAGCCGACTGCTGGAGACCAGGTACCGGCCGGCAATCGCGGCCCAGATACAGGGTGATCTGACGGTCGGTTCGTGCCGCAGCATTGAAGAGTTTCACATCACGGCCGCGCTTGACCAGATCAGTGATCTCCTGGTCAAGCACGGTGGACACAGGCACGCGGCCGGGTTCACCATCGAGACAAAGAACCTCCCCGAGTTCCAAGAGCGACTGACCGCCATTGCGGCCGAGGAGTTGGACGGACGAGAGCTGATGCCCAAGCTGGCCATTGACATAA
>DAOUVM010000176.1 GCA_030667645.1 Ardenticatenales bacterium
CACTCGTGCTTCTGTGCGCCGGGAACGCATGGGGCATATTGAATTGGCGGCCCCAGTTGCCCACGTCTGGTACACGCGCCGCGTACCTAGTTTCCTCGGACTGCTGCTGGATATCTCCCGACGGAATCTGGATCGGGCGCTTTACTTTGCCCAGCACATTATCACCCATGTGGACGAGGATGCTCGCGCCCGCGCGCTGACTCGGCTGGAAGAAGAAACGGCCGAGGAAGAATTGCGGATAACTGCCGAGTTCGGCGATCGCAAAGCAGCCATCGAACAAGGAGTCGAGGATAAGGTTGGTGAGCTGCGGGAGCAGATTGATGCGCTGAACGCGCGCTTTGAGAAACAGGTGGATGCGCGGACCGAGGAAATAGTACGAGCCGCCCAGAGCCTGGAGAGACAGGTTGAGGGGAGCATGGGGGCGATTACCGAATCGGGCTTGGTCTTTGAGCCTGCCGGAGAAATTTTGGCCCAGCCCGGTGAGAAGATAGGCCGGGAACACCTGGTTGCAGTTCAGGAGGCCACCGGTCGACACCTGAGCGAGGTCCAGGGTCAAGTGGAAGCGGAACGTAGTGCCGAGGTTTACACTCTAGAGGAGCGCGTGACGCAGATTCGCCAAGCAGTTCAAGGTCAGCTCGACGAGGTTGATGAAGGGCTGGCGAACGAGACTGCTCGCGTTCAGGCTGTCTTTCAGTCAGGTCGCGATGACCTGATGGGATTACGCCAACTCGACTTTCTGGGAGAAGCTCGATTGCGTGAACTAAAGAGCCGGTGGGGTCAGGTCTTTAGGGCGGACATGGGGGCGGAGGCCTTTTATGATATCCTGAAGGGCATGGACCTGAGCAAAATGTCGGAAGAACTGTGGACTGAGATACGCACGACGCGGTCCAAGCAGCGCAAAAAAAAGGCCACCAAGCGGCTGCAGGTGGTGGAGGCGCTGGCTGCATCTGCCAACCGGCCAGAGTGGATGATTCTGACAGTACTGCCGGTGATTCCTCCTGACCTGCGTCCTATGGTGCAGTTGGACGGCGGCCGCTTTGCCACCTCTGACTTGAACGACCTCTATCGACGGGTGATCAACCGAAACAACCGCCTCAAGCGATTGCTCGAGTTGGGCGCGCCGGACGTAATCGTGCGCAACGAAAAGCGAATGTTGCAGGAAGCGGTGGACAGCTTGATTGATAACAGCCAGCGTGGCAAAGCGCTCTCGCGTCGCGGCCGGCGAGAACTCAAGTCGCTCTCTGATATGCTCAAGGGAAAAAAGGGGCGCTTTCGCCGCAATCTTCTGGGCAAGCGGGTGGACTATTCGGGCCGCTCGGTTATTGTGATTGGCCCCAAGCTCAAGCTGGCTCAGTGTGGGCTTCCCAAGTCAATGGCCTTGGAGCTTTACCGTCCATTTGTCATCTCTAAACTGGTGTCCTACGGATATGCCTCGAATGTCAAGGGGGCCAAGCGCTCAATAGAACGTGAAAAGCCCGAGGTCTGGGAGGTGCTGGCAGAAGTCATCAAAGAGCGCCCGGTGATGCTCAATCGCGCTCCCACTCTGCACCGGCTGGGCATTCAGGCCTTTGAGCCGGTGCTGGTTGAGGGCAAGGCAATCCACATTCACCCGCTGGTCTGTTCAGCCTTTAACGCCGACTTTGACGGTGACCAGATGGCCGTCCACGTGCCGCTTTCGGCTCGGGCGGTGCGGGAAGCGCGAGAGTTGATGCTTTCATCCCGGAATTTGCTAAAACCGGCCGATGGCTCCCCTATTGTCTCCCCCACCAAGGATATGGTGTTGGGCGTTTACTATATGACCACACTCTCCGAGGATGAGACAAAGCCCGGCTATGGGATGGTTGCCTCTGACGAGGATGAAGTCGAGTTGGCCTACAGCCTGCACAAGGTGGACATCCACGCCAGAATCAAGGTGTTGACTGAGACCCATTATGATGCAGATGGCAATCGTTACCCCGATGACAAGACACGCCGGCGGCTGGTGACTACTAGCGTCGGCAGAGTACTCTTTAACCGCGTTCTGCCGCCGGAATTGCGCTTTTTCAACGAGACGCTCGACAGGCGAGATCTGGGGACGCTGATCGGAGAGGTCTATCGCCGATCCGGTCCCGAAGCGACCGCCGAAGCGGTTGACGCCATCAAGGACATTGGCTTTAGATTCGCCACTCGTTCTGGCGTGACAGTGGCTGTCTCTGACCTGGTGGTGCCTGAGGAGAAGAGCGGGATTCTGGAAACCACCACTGCAAAGGTGTCGGAGGCTGATCGCCAATTCCGGCGCGGCCTGCTGACAGAGGGGGAGCGGTACAGCAGGACAATCGAGCTTTGGACCCACGCCAAGGAGCAGGTGGAGGAGGCGGTCAGAGATGCGATGGACCCCACTGGCCCGGTAGCGATGATGGCGATGTCGGGCGCAACCAAGGGCGGGTTCGGTCCTATCACACAGTTGGCAGGGATGCGTGGCTTGATTGCTGACCCCAGCGGTCGAATCATAGCTTTGCCGATTCGATCAAATTTCCGCGAGGGCCTCTCTGCCCTGGAGTACTTTATCTCCACCCATGGCGCCCGCAAGGGTCTGGCAGATACGGCGTTGCGAACGGCCGATGCTGGCTATCTGACTCGCCGACTGGTGGATGTAGCGCAGGATATCGTCATTTCGGCACGGGACTGCGGAACTCAGCAGGGGATCTGGGTGCGAGCGGCCGACAATGTGGGCACCCAGACGGTGGGTGAACGCGTCTTTAGCCGGCTGTCACCTTTGCCTGTGGTGGACCCGAACACCGGGGAGATTCTGGCGCAAGTCGGCGAGATGATCACAGAGGAGATCGCGAAAAAGATTGAGGCGAGTGGAATTACCGAGTTGTTTGTTCGCTCCCCATCAACCTGCGAGTTGCCTCGGGGGTTGTGTGCTGCCTGCTACGGCTGGGACCTGGGCCGTGGAGCGCTGGTCAAGATCGGGGTAGCGGTCGGCGTCATCGCGGCACAATCAATCGGCGAGCCCGGAACCCAGCTCACGCTGCGGACCTTTCACACCGGTGGCACGGCCGAGGCCCACGGCGACATTACCTCTGGGTTGCCGCGGGTGGAGGAACTCTTTGAGGCCCGCAAGCGACCAAAGGGGGAAGCGGTATTGACCGAGATATCGGGTATTTGCGAGCTCCGAATAGCTGACGGTGTTCGCATAGTCCGAGTTGTCGAGAGCGAGATTGTGCGAGAAGAGTTCGCCATTCCGGGCAATTGGGGCATCAAGGTGGATGATGGGCAGTTGGTCGAGTCAGGTGATCTGATTGCCAAGCGAGGAGACAACCAGACGTTGTCCCCCCAGGCCGGGCGAATTGAGCGCGATGACAGGCAGGTGACCTTGATCTGGGAGCGAAGGGACGAGAGGGAGTATGAAATCCCAGCAGGTGCCCGGCAGTTCGTAGTCGAGGGGCAGCGAGTGGGTGCTGGGGAGGCTCTGACCGAGGGAGCCAAGAACCCTCATCATATACTGGCCATTCTGGGACGCGAGGCCACCCAGCAATACCTTTTGCAGGAGGTGCAAAAGGTCTACCGCTACCAGGGTGTACCGATTCATGACAAGCATTTCGAGACGATCATCCGCAGGATGCTCAGCAAAGTAGAGGTCGTGGATTCCGGTGACACCGTCGCCTTGCCGGACGACGCGATGGATCGGATGGATTTTGAGCGGATCAATGAGGAGGTACGTGAGCAGGGCGGGCAGCCCGCGCGTGCGGTACCCATCTTGATGGGCGTGAGCAAAGCCGCGCTTTCAACCGAGAGCTTTTTGTCTGCGGCCTCGTTCCAGCACACCATCAAAGTGTTGGCTGGAGCGGCCGTTGCTGGAAAATCGGACAAACTGGCGGGGCTCAAAGAGAACGTCATCATCGGAAAACTGATTCCGGCTGGAACCGGCTTTCCCTACTCTCCTGGCGAGGGGGAAGGTGAATTGATGTTCGTTGACGAGGAGCCGGCGGGAATGATTGATTTGGAGGTGGAAGCTGTGCGCAGGCTGGGGTTGGAAGAGGTTGAGGTTGAGGCTGAGGTAGAGATGCCAGCGTAAGCGCTCGCCGGGATGAGTGCATCTTGGGGCCGGTTCAGAAATGAGAACCGGCCCTTTTTTTCTCACACCGGCTGGCAAAGCCAGCCGGTCCAGTTGGCCACCGGTGGGCCGAGAGTAACGAGGGGGGGGCGGCCTGCGAGAACGAGCGTTGGACACGATGACTGCACTTGCACAACAGGCGAGGGTCAGCGTATAATGGGGCCCGGTGCCGGTTCAAGGCTGGCTGTCGGCAGTTGTACTCGTTGCGCAGTCTGATGCCCGCGGCTCTTGGCTGCGGTGGGTGAACAAGCAATGGAGTGCCGGCGGGCGTTGTGCCGTGGGACCACCGGCACCGGCTGAGTGAGGAAGGTTCATGGAAATTGGCACCGTCAAGCAGGTGGACATCAGTCAAGAGATGCAGGTGTCCTACCTCAGTTATGCCATGAGTGTCATCGTGTCGCGCGCCCTGCCGGATGCACGAGATGGTCTCAAGCCGGTGCACCGCCGCATACTCTATGCCATGCATGATATGGGATTGCGGCCGGACCGCGATTTCAAAAAGAGCGCGCGAATTGTGGGGGAGGTACTGGGCAAGTACCATCCGCACGGCGACCAGGCTGTCTATGATGCCATGGCGCGTATGGCGCAAGAGTTTTCCATGCGCTACCTGCTGGTGGATGGACAGGGGAATTTCGGCTCTGTAGATGGCGACTCGCCGGCGGCCATGCGCTACACAGAGGCCCGGCTGGCTCCCATGGCGCGTGATCTGCTCCAGGATATCGGCAAGGATACGGTCGATTTCGTGGAGAACTTTGATGGCTCCCTGCGCGAGCCACAGGTGCTTCCCGCCAGTGTTCCCAACCTGTTGATCAATGGCTCCTCTGGAATTGCCGTGGGCATGAGCACCAGTATCCCTCCTCACAACCTGGGTGAGGTAGTGGACGCCCTGGTCTTCATGCTGGGGCGCTGGACTCGATTGGAGAGCGTTGGCGTCAAGGACCTGATGGCGCATATCAGCGGGCCGGATTTCCCCACCGGGGGTCTAGTGTACACGCACCACGCGGGGGACGGTGATGCAGTTGCGGCCGCGTATGCCACCGGGCGAGGACGAGTATCACTCCGCGCCTGTGTCCATGTCGAAGAGATGTCGCGCAAGCGCCACCGGCTGGTCATTACGGAACTCCCTTTCCAAGTCAACAAGGCCAACCTGCTGGAACGGATTGCCGAGTTGCACCGGGATGAGCGAGTGGAGGGGATCACTGATTTACGGGACGAGTCGGACCGCAATGGGATGCGCGTGGCTGTCGAGCTCACTCGCACCGTAGACCCAAAAGAGGTGTTGGCCTCTCTTTTCAAGCTTACGCCGATGCAGGTCACATTCAGCATTATCATGCTGGCCCTTGTCGACGGCGAGCCCCGTTTGCTCTCGTTGAAAAAGATGCTCCAGGTCTACCTGGAACACCGGTTGGAAGTGATCCGCCGCCGGACCAGCCATGATCTGGCCCAGGCCCAGGCCAGGGCGCACATACTGGCGGGCTTTTTGATTGCCCTGGATCGCCTGGACGCAGTGATAGACTCCATTCGTGGATCTCGCACTGTACAGGCAGCCCACAGCAACCTCCAGCGACAGTTCGAGCTCACCGAGGAGCAGGCTTTGGCTGTTCTGGACATGCCCCTGCGTCGTCTAGCGGCAATGGAACGAGAAAAGAACCGTGACGAGCACGACGAAAAGGTCAAGCTCATGGGCTACCAGGAGAGCCTGCTGGCAAGCCCCAAGAGGATGCGGGAGGCAATCAAGCAAGA
>DAOUVM010000297.1 GCA_030667645.1 Ardenticatenales bacterium
AATTCAATCCTGGCCTGGTCGATCTTGCTGGTGAATTTCCACGCATTGCCCAGCAGGTTCTCCAGCAGCACGCGCAGCAGCCCGGGATCACCGGTCGCATCCAGCCCGGGTGCGATGACGAATTCCGCTTTTCGCTCGGGTTCGCTCTGCAGCAGCTCGGCCGCAATCGCGTGGGCCAGGGCGCTGAGGTCGACCGGCTTTCTGGACATCTCGGCACGAGTCAGACGAGAGAGATTCAGCAGATCATCGATCAGCTTTGACATTCTCCGGCCGGCCTGGCGCACTCGCCGGAGGTAGTCTTGACCGGTCGCATCCAGAACATCGGCATAGTCCTCAAGGAGCGCCTCACTGAAACCGCTCATGCTGCGAAGTGGGGCGCGAAGATCGTGAGAGACCGAATAGGAAAAAGCGGCCAACTCCTGATTGACGGCCGCCAGTTCGGCGGTCCGTTCAGCCACCCGCTCTTCAAGTTGGGCAGCATGGCTCCGAATCTGCTCGTAGAGCTGGGTGTTTGCGAGTGCAATCGCAAGCTGGTCAGCCACAGTATGCAGAGTAGACACATCATCCTGCGAAAACGCGTCACAATCCGTGCTCTGCACATCCAACACCCCAACGACCATCCCCTTTAGCTCGATGGGGACCGCCAGTTCCGATCTCGTCCGAGTTTCCTCCACCAGAACGACATAGCGGTCATCCAGGCGCACGTCGGGCGCCATCAGTGGCTCGCCGCTGGCCGCTACCCAGCCGGCGATCCCCTCGGATCCGACACGCAGCCGAACGCGCCCCGCCAGGCTCCTGGCAGAAGGGAGCAGGCTGGCGCGGAGCACCACATGGTCACCTTCCACCAGCAGGATGGAGACATTGTAATAACCGAACATCTCGCCGATCAGGGCGACAGCCTGGTCCAGCAGTTCGTCCCGCTCGAGAATCGCCGTCGTCCTTTGGCCCATTCGAGCGAGGAGCTCCATCCGATTCGCCCTCTCCCGCAGTGCGTTCTCGGCTCGCTTGCGCTCGGTGACGTCCGCAAAGACAGCGATGGCACCGACAAAGCGACCATTCTCAATACGTGGCCGGGCATTGACCTCGGCGTTGATCCTCTGGCCATCCTTGCAGAGAAGCTCGAGTTCATACCGGTCAGACTCGCCCCGCGCGCGTCGCTCGTCAGCCGCCTGAACGATAGATCGTTGATCGGTCGGGAGCACGCTTGAGCCAAGCTGACCGAT
This sequence comes from Ardenticatenales bacterium, assembly GCA_030667645.1. Taxonomy (GTDB): domain Bacteria; phylum Chloroflexota; class Anaerolineae; order Promineifilales; family UBA4811; genus GLR113. Next base: position 1,224 of record DAOUVM010000297.1, read on the forward strand.
CATCTCCTCCGGCCGGTATCCCAGCAGTTGCGCCATGGCGGGGTTCACGAAAGTAAAACTGCCCCCGGCGTCCTGCACCACGATTCCCTCGGCCATGTTCTGGACAATGTCCTCGTTGAACTCTTTTAAGCGCCGCAGTTCCTCTTCTGCCCGCATCCGCTCTGCGATCTCCTGCTGCGCAGTGTCATAGAGCCGGGCGTTCTCCACGGCCGTAGCCGCTGACGCGGCCAGCGGCTCTAGCAGCGCCAGATGAGCTGCATCAAACCGGCCGACGCTCTCATCCAGCACCTGCAACACGCCGATCACACCATCCTTGACCTTGAGCGGCACGCTGAGGATGGATCGGATCGTCATCCCAATCTGCTGACCCACCGCATCGACGTGGCGGCCGTCCTGCCGCACGTCCGGCACCAGCAGGCTTTCGCCCTGATGAGCGACCCAGCCAGCGATCCCCTCTCCGGGCGACAGACGCCAACCGCGCACCTCTTCACTCTGAGGACCGGTAACCTGGCGGCATACAAGCTCGCCAGTGGAGGCATCAACGAGCCAGATCGAACAGGCGATCGCCCCCAGAAGCCCCCGAACCTCCTCCAGAACCGCGTCCAGTACCTGATTCAGGTCAAGGGTAGAATTCAACGTCCGGCCAGCACGATTGAGCAGCCCCAGTTCGCGGTTGCGCTGCTGGAGCGCATCCTCCACCCGCTTGCGCGCGGTGATGTCACGAACGAAAACGAGGTCGGCCGGTTCTCCCTGATAGGTGATGCGACCGGTATTGATCCCGGCAAGCAGTTGACGGCCGTCCGGGCGATTCAAGACAGTCTCGTGCACCGGAATGGTCGTTTGTTCCGTCGTGGACGGTTCAGATTTGCTCCGCGCTCGATCAAGCTCCTCAGTGTCAAAGTACACGGTCGTCGGCGCACCGACAAGGTCCTCCGCGCTCTGATGTCCGGCAAGTTCCGCCATGCGCTTGTTGGCATACCTGATCACCCCGTCCTGGACGATGACGATCCCGTCAATTGCCTGCTCAACCAGTTGGCGATGCTCTTGCTCGCTCTCCTGCAACGCTTCCCTGGTGGACGCAGCTTTGATCACATCACCGGTGAGCAAGTACGTCATCAACAGGACGATTCCCATGAAAGCATATTCGGACACATAAACAAAGCGATAAAGGCCGCCCGTCACGGCCGCATCGTTGGACACGCCGGCAACCAAAACGATCATGGTCAAGAGCAAGGGCGCCGCCTTGCCCCGCCGGCCGGACTGGTAGAAACGAAACGCCATCCACAAGCAGTAGATCAAGAGCACCACGGTCAGTGCGGTCTGGAAAACCGTCAGCGGGCCGGGTTCCACTCCGAAATAGGTGATCCCGGCGCCAAACGGGAGGCTCAACTCCTTGATGGAAGGCTGATCGCTCAGCCAAGTCAGACTGCTCCGGTCCAAGAGCCCGATGATGGCTGCCAACAGGAAACAGGCAGAGAACAGATAGGCGCCCCCCTTGGATCGGTGGGAAGTATAGTCAACCACGAACCAGACAAAGGCAATGCACATCAGGGCGAGGATGATCACCTGGCCGCGCTGCCAGTGGGCGCCTTCGGCCGGGGATGAGGCGCTATATAGGCCGGCGGCGCACAAGTCGTAGAATGCAATCGCACAAGCCGTTAGTGCAAAGGTCATATTCTCGCGCTGCCGTGCCTGCCGGTAATAGAGGGAAAGATGGCTCAGCCCGACGTAAAAGGTTACGCCAGCCATCAAAATAGGGGGCACAGATGCAATGTTCACCGAACTCTATCCCGAGCGCTCATCGCGTCAAGCATACCTCCAGTGACACAAACTGGCAAACCGGCCGTCGGGCGTGATCTCGGGCAATGCCGGTATTGCCGCCGCAATAGGAGCATTTTGGGAGGGTGAGGGCGGCCAGGCAACCATCGCCCCTCCTGAGGCACTCGCACTTTCAACTTGCCGTTTTCAATGGTGAATCACAGGTAGAGCGGTCACAAGACGGCAGGTCGTTTCTGATCAAGTGCTTGTGGCCGTCCGGACGCGTCAGTGAGACAGACAAGATGCCCCGTCCTCACAGAGATGTTTGCCGTCCCCCCCGGGTGGCGGTATAGTACCGGTCGACCACATTGGCAGCACTCGTGACAGCCGGTATCCGCTGTCCAGGATACGGACAAGCTGCCACTAGAGAGCCGTGCCACTCGGCGTTTGGCCCCGGCGATGGCGGCCGCGCTTCAATGGCCGGCGACAGACAGCGAAGAGCGATCCCGAGCACAGGAATAAACATGCCCACACTGGAAGAGTATCACCGGCCAACCGACGTCTCGACCGCTCTTGCGCTGCTGCAGCGCAAAAGCCCACTTACTGTACCTCTCGCCGGCGGCTCCTGGCTCAACCCTCGCCTCGGCAAGGAGGTCCAGGCCGAATCGGTAGTGGATCTGAGCGGGCT
>DAOUVM010000196.1 GCA_030667645.1 Ardenticatenales bacterium
CCCGGTCAGAAGAAGGCTCAGCAGCATCAGCAGCATCGATATCTGCTGCGCCTGTTTCTGGGTCTGGGCTATGGTTGAGATCAGTAGCCCCAGTCCCAGCCCGGAGACGAGGAACAGCAGGGAGAGCAAGGCAAACAGCCACGTGTCACCGTGGAAAGGGATGCCGAACCAATACACGCCAAGAAGAACAACATTCGCCATGGCGAGCGAGGTGACCAGTATGTTGGGCACCATCTTTGCCACCATGAGTTCAATCGGCCGACCGGGTGTGTTCAGCAGTAGTTCAATGGTTCCCAGTTCGCGCTCACGTACGACTGACAGAGCCGTCAGGTTGACGGCCAGTAACTGCAACAGTATCCCTGCCATTGCGGGCACAATAAAGGTCAGGTCGTCCATAGTTGGGTTGTAGAGGATGCGGATTGACGAACGGATGGGGAGATCCCCTGACTGGTTGTATCCTGCCCGGCTGACGCTTTCAACCATGAGTTCCATCGCACGGTTCTGGGTCACAGCGGTGGCCGCGCTGTAGCCTGACTGGACGGTGAAGGAGTCGGAGCCGTCGAGGAGAATCAGAGCCTGCGCGTTGCCCCGTTCAACCTGGGCTGCAAAACCAGGCGGGATCACGACGCCAGCCCTGACCTGCCCTGCATCGATGGCCCGGATGACCTGCTCTTCATCCGCTGCATAGATCTCCATGTCAAAGTAACCCGAGGTCTCAAGCGCATTGACGAGAGCCCGGCTCTGATTGTCCAGGCTCAGGTCCGCCACCGCTGTAGGAATGTGGTCTACTGTCAGGTCCACCGCATAGGCAAAGAGGAACAACTCGACAAAGGGAATGGCCAGGGCGATGCCCAGCGTGGTCCGATCTCGCAAGAGCTGGATCATCTCTCTTTGAATGAGGGCTCCGAGCCGCCCAAGTGATTCCAGCATCTCCGTCACCCTCCAATCCGCAAGTCAGTCGAGCCGTTGCCTGAAAGCGCGAGAAGCAAAGAACATAATCACGATGATGTAGGTGAACAGCGCGGCCACCTGTTCCCACAGGGACTCGATGCCAACTCTCTTGGTGATGATCCCGCGCGAGACGGGTATGAAATACGTCAACGGGAACAGATTCCCGGCCATTCGAATCAAGGCGGGCATTGCGTATCGGGGGAAGACAAAGCCGCCCAACACGACCCCCACGATGGTGAACATCCCGATCAGTTGCAGAGCCTGCCTTTGATTTCGGGAGACGGTCGAGATCAAGAGCCCCAGTCCCAGACCGGAAAAGACGTACATGAATGCGAGCCAGAGAAAAAGCCAGAAATCACCCTGGAAAGGCACGCTGAACCAAAACACTCCCAATCCAAGGATGGTGAGCAGATTGATGATGGCGATGAGTATGTTGGGTGTGATCTTGGCCATCATGAGTTCGGCTGGCCGGATGGGGGTAACGAGTAGTTGCTCGATGGTGCCCACTTCGCGCTCGCGGACCACAGCCGTAGCCGTCAGCGTGATGCTCTGGACCTGCAGTAACATCGCCAGCATGCCAGGGATAATAAACCAGAAATCGTCTTGGTTGGGGTTGTACAGGATCCGGATGCGCGCGTCGAGTGGCAAAGTGCTCTGACTCGCGGCTGCCAGGGGAGCGCGGTTTGCCTTCTCCATCAGGATGTTGGTCGCATGAGCGTTGGCCACAGACGTAGCAGCATTGTACGCCGACTGGGAGGTGAACAGGTCTTCGCCATTGACCAGCAGGAGCACCTGAGCATCACCGCGTTCCACGTGGGCGCCAAAGGCGGGTGGGATGACAACACCGGCCTGAACATGCCCCTTGTCAATGGCGTCAATTACGTCATCGTGGTTGGCGGCGTACATGACGACGTCAAAGTAGCCAGAGGCCACCATAGCGTTGATGTATGCATGGCTGGCAGCATCCAGGCTCTGATCGGCCACTGCGGTCGGTATGTGGTCAATGCTCATGCTGATGGCATAGCCAAAGAGGAACAACTGGATCATGGGTATGGCGAGTTGGATGGCCAGAGTGCGCCGATCGCGGAAGGTCTGGATGAATTCCTTCTGGATCACGGCCCAGATACGTCGCAGCATTGGAGATGCCTTTGCCAGACGGTGCTACGAATCCCGGAGCCGAATGCCGTCCAGGAGCAGGTCTACCACCGTCTCGGCCAAAGAGTGGCGTTCCTCCGGGGAGGGCAGCGGCGCTGCGCCTCGGAGGGCCGGCACAATCAGACCGCCGAATACGCTCATCACCATCCTTGCCCCCAGCGCCGCGTCAATTGGCCGAAAGACCCCAGCGGCGATCCTCCCGGCAATGTGCTCCTCCAGCAGTTGGTGGATCTTTCGTAGTCGCACCATGAAGGACTCTTGCAGGATGACGTCGTCCACCGAGGCTTCACTGAACCGGGTGCGGGCGAACGGCAGTTGCGATTCGGAGATATCCATTGCCTTTTCGAACATGCTGACCATCGCGTCGCGATCCTCAAGCGCCTGCGGATCCTGCAAAGCGGCTATCATCGGCGTCTCAGCTTCCTTGGCGACGGCCAGCAGGATTCCGCGTTTGTTGTCAAAATAATTGTAGAGGGTTCCCTCAGCCATATCTGCTCTGTGCGCGATCTCTTTCGTGGTGGTGTTGGCAAAGCCCGTCTGGGCAAAGAGCGTTGCTGCGGCGGACATGATTCGTTGCCGGCCTCGCGCGATGCGCCGCTGGCGGCGGGCATTGAATCGCGGACGGTCCATTGCGTTAGAAACCATGTTCTCTCCTGGTCGGGATGTGAACGTTTGCACGTGAGATGAGCAGGTGCTCGCAAAATGAGGGATGGCTCATCGTTGCGGTGAATTTTACTTGATGGCCGCCTGTTGTCAAGTCCTTTGCTGGAGGGTTGCAAAGAACAGACAAGGCCGTTCCCTCTGCAGGTCCGCACCATTCTCCCCGCGGCGGCCCTTTTTCCCGCACCTTCGACCCAAGGCAGAGGAGGGTCGCTGGTTGCCTCTGCAACTGGATTGTGTAGAATTAGACTTGAGACGGTGCCATCGATCGGTGGAGGCCGAATGTCGGGTTGCACGTTGGATTCCTGAGATGTACGAGTCGGACTGAGCGTGTTGGGATTGTGACTGCTGGATCAAAGCACCAACTGGCCTGCTGCCGAAGGAAAACTAGTGCAGTGGATGCAGGAGAAAAGAACCGTTCTCAGGTCGATCGCGGTAGCGTCATCCTCTGCCATTCGTGTCATTTCGAGAAGGTCGACGATGGCCGGACGGCCGGGAGCGGCCGTCCCTTTTCCCAGTCAGAGGACAAACCATGAGTGTTTTCAACGGACAACGCCTTGGCAATGCCACATTCAAGCTCGATATCGAGCGGATGCGGCAGGGCTGGTACTCGGACAAGTACTTTGCCAACATCATTGCTATGTTGGAAGGAGTGGCGGGCACCGAAGACTGGCCCCTGCCCACCTTTGCTCGTGATGTGGGTCTTCCGCTCGGGGAACTCAAGCTGGGCGACATTGAAGTTGAGGGACAGTACTTTGCCCGCCGGCCGGGTACCACCATCGTTGTTGGTGTGGACAAGGCGCTCGCCATGCTGCGTCACTGCGCCGGTCACTTTGTCAACGGCGAGTTTGTGGAAACCTGGCAAGACCTTGAGGTGGAAGCCGTGCATGACGGGGCAACGGTACAGTATGAGGGAAACCCGGCTCGTGTTCAGCCGGTCATCAAGGTGCGCGGCCGGTACCGGGATTTCGCTCTCCTGGAGACCCCCATGCTTGGCATTCTTGGCCGGGCCAGTCGAATTGCCACCAATGTGTACCAGACCCTGGTGACGGCGCGGGGCAAGCCGGTTCTCTTCTTTCCTGCTCGTTTTGACGTGCACGAGGTGCAGGCGGCCGACGGCTATGCCTATGACATCGCTGTGCGGCGGTACGCGAAGGATCGAGGGGAGAGACCAGGGTCATTTGTCAGCACCGACGCGCAGGGCGAGTGGTGGGGAGGACATGGCGGGGGGACTGTGGCTCACGCCGCCATCGCCTGCTTCCTGGGCGACATTTCGGCCGCCATGCTCGCCTTTGCGCGTTTCCGGCCGGCCGAGATCCCACGAATCGCTCTGGTAGATTTCGAAAACGACTCTGTCACCGATTCCCTGCGCACTTTGCAGGTGATGTTCAAAGAGTATCGACGCTCGGTCGACCAGGGGGATGGCGATATGGCACGCAAGTACGTCCTCTACGGGGTTCGTCTGGATACCAGCACTAGCGTGCGGGATGAGAATGTGCCGGCTCTGGGTGACGCTGGGCTGGACATGGGCGTAGTTCCTCGGTTGGTCTTTGTCGTGCGGGAGGCGCTGGACAGTGCCTGGCGCAATTGGGATTTGCCCTCCGAGTGGGTCAAGCGCGCCCAGGAGTACTGTCACAACGTCAAGATCGTTGTCACCGGCGGATTCGGCCCGGACAAGATCCGGCGTTTTGAGAGGCTGAACGTCCCGGTTGATATCTACGGCGTGGGCTCTTCACTCATGTCCAATGATAGCAGGGTCGGAACCAACACCGATTTCACGGCTGATGTGGTGCGGGTCAAGATCAATGGGCACTGGGTCGATATGGTCAAGGTGGGTCGGGCACCGTGCGACAATCCGGACCTCGAAGCGGTGGATCTGGGCCTATTCTAGGTAGCGTTCCGGGGTTCGCCGGCAAGTCGAGCACCAATGTTCCGCCGGATTGGCTCTGAACCACCGGAATCGGGCGGTTCCGGTTCTTTCCTTCCGTCTCCCCGATGAGCACCAGGTGCACCTCTGTGCCCGGGAGTTGGTTCTCCTCGGGGGTGGACTAGTTGGCCGGTCAGGTGGGTGTCATTTCTCCGATCGGCGGGCAGTATGGGCGTCACCCTGAACCCCACTGAGCATGGCGAGCCACACCTACCGCTGCCGCCCAGGCTTTGGCCCTGATTTGCTCGAGGTAATGAACCCTCGCAAGGCCAATGCCCTCCTGAGGGGCGACTGCACGAGGGCGCTGATGGCTAATCCATCGATCGCGCGGGAACAAGCTCAGCCGTCGGCTGAGAGGGCGCCGCTTTGCACGCTATTGGCTGCGGACAGCCTTGACCAGCGCAATCAGTCCCAGAACGATCAGGCCGATGGGAACGACGTACTCCCAGGCAAAGCCGACGGCAGAGAGGATGGTCAGACCGCCCAGGAACACCAACGAGGAAAGACCGCTGAGGAAATTCCCTCTCATCCACTGGGTGACAAGAGCGACGATGCCCAGCAGCGCCAGGATGCCAGGCCAGAACCAATCCAAGAGGAATAGGACCCCCAGTCCAACGAGAAAAACCCCGCCGCCTATTGTGTCTGCATTCTGCTTGCTCATGGACAACCTCCTCATGCGCGCTGCTCCGGTGCTGCCAGGTATTGCGGCTCCTGGGTCGTATGCTCAGACACCAAGAGGAAAGACAATGGGAAGGAAGACGATGATCGCCGCCACCTGGATTATCCAGAGCCCGA
>DAOUVM010000240.1 GCA_030667645.1 Ardenticatenales bacterium
AACGACTTTCCGTCTTCAATGGTGATTCTCGGGTACAGCGGTCAGAAAACCGCAAAGTTATTCTTGAACAAATCCTATGCGTCATACGTGCTCGCCGTCACATCGCCGCCGGCGCCGGTCCAATTGGTGTGAAAGAACTCACCACGCGGCCGGTCCACCCGCTCGTAGGTGTGGGCGCCAAAATAGTCACGCTGCGCCTGGAGGATATTGGCGGGCAGGCGGGCATTTCGGTAACCGTCATAGTAGGCCAGCGCGCTGCCAAAGGCGGGGACCGGGAGACCGTGCGTGACCGCCGTTGCGACCACCTCGCGCCAGGCGTCCTGGCTGCGGTCGATCGCCTGCCTGAAATAATCGGCCAGCAGCAGATTTGAAAGGTCGGGATCAGCGTCGAACGCTTCCTTGATGCACCCCAGGAACTGGGCCCGGATGATACAGCCCTCGCGCCACATGAGCGCAATCTGACCATAGTTGAGAGCCCAATCGTACTCGGCCGCTGCCATCCTCAGGAGTTGGAATCCCTGGGCATAGGAGCATATCTTGCTGGCATAGAGCGCCCGGCGGATCTGCTCGACAAAGCGGTCAGGATCACCGTGGAACGCAGGGTCCGGTCCGCCCAGTATCGCGCTGGCTGCCACCCGCTCATCCTTGATGGCAGAGAGAAAGCGGGCAAAGACCGCTTCGGCAACGGTGGGGGCTGGCGCGCCCATGTCAAGGGCGCTCTGGCTGGTCCATTTGCCGGTCCCCTTTTGGCCGGCCGTGTCCAGAATCACGTCGACCATCGGCTCGCCGGTTTCGTCGTCGGTCCGGGCCAGGATGTCTCGGGTGATCTCGATCAGGTAGCTGTCGAGCTCGCCGGCGTTCCACTCTTTGAACACCTGATGCATCTCGGGAGGCGTCATGCCAAGGAGATGTTTCATCAAAAAGTAGGCCTCGGCTATCATCTGCATGTCGCCATATTCGATGCCATTGTGAACCATCTTGACATAATGGCCCGCCCCATCGCTCCCCACCCAGTCACAACAGGGAGTGCCGTCGGCAACCTTGGCGGCAATGGCCTGGAAAATGGGCTTGACGTGGGGCCATGCGGCCGGGTTGCCGCCGGGCATGATGCTGGGGCCACGCAGCGCGCCCTCTTCACCGCCGGAGACGCCGGTGCCGATGTAGTTGATCCCCTCATCCGCCAGGTAACGGGTTCGCCGGATGGTATCGCCAAAGAAGCTGTTGCCACCATCAATGATAATGTCGCCCCCGTCCAGAAACGGTAGGATGAGTTCGATGAAATCGTCCACGGGTTTGCCGGCTTTGACCATCAGCATTACTTTCCGGGGAGCTTCCAAGAGGCCGCACAGCTCCGCGATGGTGTGGGCGCCGACGATGTTCTTGCCCTTGGCCCGGCCGTCGATGAACCGATCCACCTTGCTGATGGTGCGGTTATAGCACGCTACGGTGAACCCTTTGCCTTCCATGTTGAGGATCAGGTTCTCGCCCATGACGGCGAGCCCAACGACTCCGATATCCGCTTTGTTCACATTGTCCTCCGTATCTACCAGTTGCAGGTCTCGACTCACGAATCGGCTGCAGATTCGCGGGTTCGGTACAGCATTTCGCCCGCCTTGGGCACCACCAGGATGCCCTGGTCTTCCCTGTCCTCCCATTGGCTGATGTCGATCGTCGCCGGGTCCATATAACCGAGGTTGACGCGCTCGCACCGTGCGCGAGGGATCCCGGTGGCGAGCGTTACCCGGATGCGCGGCCGTTCGATGTCGCGGGCAGCATCATAGGAGCCGATTCCCCGCAGGTGAGTAGAGTGAGCCAGCACACCCCAGGGCGTATCCCTGAATCGGTCCCACTGCTTGACGAAATAGTCTCTCACATGGTATCCCACCCGATCAATGATGTGACCATGGGAATATGAGATCTCGGTAATGTGAGGCGCGTAGATGACCACCTGGCCTCCGTCGGCGACTACCGGTTCCAGTTTGTACATCCCCTTGGCGGCCGTCCAGAGGTCATCATACATCTCTGGCATGACTGACAAGACCTGGCGGAAGGGTTTGTCGACGTGAATGACGTGGACCTCCGACGAGAGTTCAGCGGCCGCTTGCCAGGCCGCCTCCGGGGAGCCCATAGAGAGGCCCGCCAAACCGGCCGGCACGACGGTGAGGCAAAAGCACAACGTGGGCACATTGACAAGCGCGGCCGCCCGGTCAATCAGGGCTCTTACCGGCGTGTATCCACTGCCAATCACCTCGTAACTGGTGATCAGCGCTCCCAGCCAATGGGTAAAGTTGGTCACCTCCGGGCCGCTGATGCCGGGAAAAAAGTACTTGTTGCCGCCGGAAAAACCCACCACCTCGTGGGGAAAGACCGGGCCGCAAATGATCACCTGGTCATAGTCGAAAATCAGCTTGTTGATCGTGACCGGCAGATCCTGGGCCAGCAGCCCGCCGGAAATCTCTTTGATTTCGGCCGCCGGAATGGTGCCGATGGTGGTGAGAGCTTGCGGCCGGTCCCAGCGGTGGTTCAGGATGTTGACGCCCGAGAACATGGTGTGACGCTCCTCGGCCGTCACCCCCACCAGCCGATTCAGAGCGTCAGTGTCCATCGGCTGATGAGTCCCCAGCGCCACCAGGTAATCCAGAGCAGCGACGCGGTTCCACAGCAGATCGTGAAACAACCGAAAGAACAACGGGATCGGAGCGGTACGGCTGCCGTCCGGGATGATGACGAGCACCCGTTTGCCGTGCAGGTTGGCTTGCGCCAGTGATTCGGCCGCAAGCCGGCGTATTTCCGCCTCGCTCAGCACCCGTAGGGAGACGCCCTTGCCAGCCATCACAAGCCCTTCAAGACTATCTTGACCACGGCGGCACATCGGGCAACAGGGCCTCGAACTCTGAAACCAGCGCAGCCTCATACTCGCCCTTGAACTCGCCAGCGATGAACCTGTCGAACCCCTCCTGGTTGAATCGCTGCCAGGAAGCCTCTTCGTGCCCCGGGTTGATGGGGAAAAAGAGCGCGTCATTGGCCCGCGCCGCCTGCAGGTCCCCGGGCGCGTCGCCGATCATCAAAACATGGCTCGGGGGATACTTGGCCCGGGTCGCTAATCGCAGGTGCAGGGCCTTTTTGCCCATCTCCTGACCGGCTATCACCCGCACAAAGCGGGAGATCCCATGCTCTTCCCATTCCCGAGTCAGAGCATCCACCGGCGTGGCAGAGACCACGATGGCGTCCGCCCGCTTGACAATCGCTTCCAGGCTCTCCCGCACACAGGGAAACGGAGGCACCCCGTGTACCATATCCGCCACGGCTGCGTTGACACCCGTGGTCCAAGCCCAGCCCGTGTCCAGTTCCGGGTCAGGGTGCTCGGTCATATAGGCCCGCAGACCATCGTTGCTCTTGGGGAAAGCATCGTTGGCAATGAACTCCCGCAGGCGGCGCGCTTGAGGCACCGCCACGCAGCGGGCCTGCACGTCGGGCCGCTCTCGCAGCAGGTCAAACACCATCACCAATGCAGGCCAGCGGTTGATGCCACGCCAGCGGGAATAGAGATTGACGAACTCGGCCGCCTCGCGGGCGAATTTGGATACCGGCTGCAGACCCCAATGCTTGATCGTGTTGGGGATAAAGCACTCCTTGTGCTTGATCTCCATGGTGTCAAAGGCACAGCCATCCGAATCGATCCCGACGAAAAAACCGTGCTGCGGGGCGAGCTCCGCCAGTGGGCGTGCATGATCTGTCATGTCTCACTCCTTGGAATCAGGAATCACATATTGGTGGATTGACTAGTCCCCCCGTTGAGCGCTAATGGGGGGACACAACGGTTGTCAGCCGCTCTTTTGCAGTCCAAATGTGGTCAATTGGCCCTGCAGCTTCATAGCCTGGCTGGGCTGGGTGTGGTGAGTAGATGAGCCCAGGATGATACCGTCGGCATTGGCCAGTTCCCCGCAGCCTTCCGCGACCCGCTTGAGCACGACCTGCACTCCCAGCACTGATTCTGCACCATCGGCCAGGGCGCGGGCCATGCGGCCGCTGTCACCTGAACGGGAGTCGTCAAGTACGAGCATTCTAGACAGAGACTTGACCTCCTGATTTATCCTTGCGCCAACGCTCTCAGATCGAAATTCTCCTCCAACAGCCGTTCACCGTAGCCCGATACGTCGCGCCCACTGGCGATCAACTGCTTTACCGGCCGGACGCTCTGCGTGTCGCCCAGCAGGATGGCGCCGATGATCTTACCGTCGCGCAACGTCAGCCGCCGATACACACCGCCCGCCGCGTCCACCTTCCGCAGGATGACGAACTCGTCGCCTGCGGCCGTCGCCTCGCCCAGACAGGTCAGGTCAATGCTGGCGATTTTGAGTGTGTTGGAGGGGATAGTCCCGTGGTAAGTAGCGCTGCCATGGGCGACCATGTTCGCTGCCGCGACCTGCGCCTGCTCCGTGGCGGCGGGGATGATGCCATAGACTCGCCCCTCGAACTCGGCCACATCGCCAGCCGCGTAGACGTCGGCCCCGCTGGTGCGCAGTTGCTCGTCTACGGCCACGCCCTGGTTCACCTCCAGCCCGGCCTCCCGCGCCAGTTCGACCCGCGAACGGATGCCGGTGGAGATGAGCACCAGTCCGCCGTCCACCACGCGGCCGTCCTTCAGACGCACGCCCGTCGCGTGCCCATTGCCGAGGATGGCCTCTGTCGCTGCGCCGGTCAGGATGAGCAATCCCTGCCCCTCTAGAAGCGCTCGTAGAACCTGGGCCCCCTCTGCGTCCAACTGGCGCGGCAGCAGATAGGGGGCGAACTCGATCACTGTCACCTCCAGGCCGG
>DAOUVM010000133.1 GCA_030667645.1 Ardenticatenales bacterium
ATTATCGGCTCGCGCGCGAAAACAACCACCAGGACCACACCTATCAGGATTACGATCGCGCCAACTGCCAGCCCTACGGCCAGTAGGGCCTGCGACCCCCAGCCGCGTCCGGCCGCAGCAGGCTGAGGTCGGGCGGGTGTTGGCGGGGGTGGCGGGAGCGCCTGCGCGGCGGGTCCCATAGGGTGCGGCGCGCCTGCCGTTGGCGCGGGAGCTTGTGGCGCCGGTCCCATTGGATGCGGGGCGGCCGCTAGTGGCCGGCCGCACTTGCCACAGAACCTGTCTTGGGTCGCATTGTCATGGCCACAATCGTCGCATCTCATCAGTACCCTTCCTTAACGATATCTGATCGGAAAACAGAAAACCGGGTCGGCCAGGTTGAGTTTAGAGTCAGTCAGATGGGTCCGCTGCAGCAACAGGAGAGATCCCGGTCCCAATCTTGACGCCACATTATAGCCACTCCCGGACCCGGCTGCAAGGCGCCTGATAAAAACAACCTGATGCTGTGATCGCTCTAACGTTAATCCCTGCAAAGCACATAGTGTTCCTGAGATGAGTAGAGCCGCGATTCAGCCAAGAGCGAACCATGCCACTATGGCGGCAGGCAAACCAAAACACGCGTGGAAAGCGAACGGCCCAAACAGAGTGTGGATCACGACATGGCTCCTCGGCCACCACTTGCAGAATCGAGCGCGTGTTGACAAAAAAACAAACCGTGGTATCATTTCATCTATCGAAACCTGTTTCGTCAGATGAAACAAGAGTCGACGATCCCCCTCCGTTCCCGACAAGGACGCCAACGTGCAGGAAGCGTCAGGGCAGAAGGAACCAGCGCCAGTCACCCGCTCCGTATCTCGAGCTGTGACCGTACTGCAGACCTTTGACGAGGAGAGATCCGAGCTGGGAGTCACAGAACTGGCGCAGTTGACGGATCTCGACAAAGCCACCGTCTACCGGATGTTGAGCGCCCTGCAGCAAGGAGGGATGGTAGAGCAGAATTCGGAAACAAACAAGTATCACCTCGGCTTTGGCATAGTGCGGATGGCAGGCCTGGCGCTCCGGCACCTCAGCTTGCCCGGCATCGCTCGGCCCTATCTGCGCAAATTGGTCAGCAGTTCCCAGGAAACGGTCAACCTCTCCGTCATGACCGGCGAGGGCAAGATGATCAACATTGACGGCGGCACCAGCCCCCGAATGGTGCGCAACGTGGGGTGGATCGGGCGCGAGATGCCGGCCCACACTGTATCGGGAGGCAAGGTGATGCTGGCCTACCTGCCTGACGCACGGGTGGATGAGATCCTAGAGCACGAGCTGAAAAGCGTTACGCCACGGACGATCACGGACCCGGCCGAACTGCGGCAAGAACTTGCCTGGATCCGGAAACGGGGTTATGGTATTGCCGAAGGGGAACTGGAGGAGGGACTGAGCGCGGTCGCTGCTCCCATCTGGAATCATGAGGGGCAGGTGGTGGCTATCATCAGCATCTCCGGGCCATCATTCCGGCTTCCCAGAGAACGACTGATCGAATTGGGGAGCGTGACAAGAACAACAGCAGAAGCGATTTCAAGGCAATTGGGATACGTGGCATAGGACCATCAAGAGGACGCAGATTCAATGTCAAACACAGCCAGCTCGGAATCAACCGAGCCAACAGAACCCAAACTGCGATTGCTGCAAGGGTTCCAACGGGATGCTCCTCGGGTACACAAGCTGCTGCAGAACAGCCCCGACGTCGAGACCGCCCGCAATCACCTCTATACCTACCTGAACGAACAAGAAGGAGATCTGTTTCGCCAAAATGGAGATATGCACCCCCTGGAGCGGGCCACGGCCCGGGAGTGTATCCGCGTCTTGAAACACGTCATTGCGCCCGGAAACGAAACGCAGGTCGGCTTTTCCACGCTCGACTTTTTGTGGCAATTGGCCCGGGATGGCGCGTCGGCCGCCGGCCAGGTGGACGAGGGATTCATTCTAGAGTTCGTACACCTATTCAAGGGCGTTCGCGGCCAATCAGGATTTGCCGAGGGGTGGCTCGGTTCGCGACTGGCGGAGGAAGGGATCCAGGCAGTAGATTTCAGCCAGATCGAGGGCCGGGCGGCCGGCATCGCTCGATCTGATTTCCTGGACCAGACGGCCGAGCGAGTGTGGGCTCAGCTTGGGCGCCATGCCAGCGGCTTGGACCCGGAGTTGATTGCCCGACGGGAAACCAACAAGCAGCGCATCATCGACTTTTTCGATGCTACCCCACTCCACTGGGATGACTTTCACTGGCAACTCGCACACCTCTTCCGGGGTCCGGAAGCGCTGCCCCGCCTGGAACAACTCATCCCCATGACAGAGGACGAAAAGCAAGCCATTCGTCTGTCGGTAGAGCATGGCATCCCCTTTGGCATCACGCCCTACTATCTCTCACTCTTTGATTTTGACTCGGCCGGCCGCCAGGAGGACGCCCAGGTTCGCTCTCAGGTCATCCCACCCATGCACTATGTGGAGCGGCTGATCGAGCACCGCGACGACCGGGAACACTATTTCGACTTTATGGGTGAACACGACACCTCGCCCATCGATCTGGTCACCCGCCGCTACGCCTCGGTGGCCATTCTCAAAGGGTACGACACCTGCCCGCAGATCTGCGTCTACTGCCAGCGAAACTGGGAGATCACGGGCCCGATGGAGGCCGGCGCGCTGCCGCCCCGGGGCAAGCTGGATGCGGCGCTGGATTGGTTCGCGGACCACCCCAGCTTGCGGGACGTGTTGATCACCGGCGGCGATCCCTTCTTTTTGAGCGACAAGCGGATCGAGTACATGATGGAGCGGCTGGCGGCGATGGAGCACATCATCCACATCCGCTGGGGCACCCGAGCGCCGGTAACGATGCCGATGCGGATCACGGATCGGCTGGCGGAACTGCTCGGCCGCTATGTGGAGCCCGGGCGTCGCAACGTGGGAGTGGTAACCCACATCGAGAGCGCGGCCGAGGTAACTCCGGACGTGGCGGCCGCCGTTCATCGTTTGCGCTGCCGGGGCATGACCGTCTACAATCAGCAGGTCTTCACCCTCAACACCAGTCTCCGCTTCCAGACCGTTGCCAACCGCATCGCCATGAAGAAGATCGGCATAGATCCCTACTATACTTTTTACCCCAAAGGAAAGGAAGAAACGCGCGATTACGCCACCCCTCTGGCCCGCGTATTGCAGGAGCGGAAAGAGGAAGCCCGGTTACTGCCCGGCAGCTTTCGCACTGACGAGCCGGTGTTCAACGTTCCGCGCTTGGGCAAGAATCACGTGCGCGCCTGGCAGGACCGGGAACTGGTTGCCATCCGGCCGGACGGGCGGCGAATCTACCTCTGGCATCCGTGGGAAAAAGGGATCACTCCCATGGCGCCCTGGTTGCAGACCGATAACTCGATCCACCAGTACTTGAAGGACCTGGAGCAGATGGGCGAGGATCCGGCCGACTACCAGAGCATCTGGTACTACTACTAGCAGGCCACACACGGACTGGCATCGAATGGGCGCATCTACGAGTGCGATAGAACAACTGGTGGCGACCGGATCCCATTTCCAGATCGGATCAAAGATAGGGAAACGGTTCGCCAGGCAGATCCACCGGTCACTGGACAGCTACCGGTTTCTTCAGCAGCAACTGCTGCCCTATCATCGGACTGCAGAAGGAAAGGCAGTATACGGGGAATTCCTGGACGTGAACCGGACTCGCTATCCAGACTATGCAGCCGAACTCGAGGGAATTGCCCAGGGTGCAGGGCGGCCGTTTGAGGAGCTGCTGCTGGTCAATTTACGGGGAGAGTATCGGGAGCTTTTGCAGGGGCCTGATGATGACGGTGGATGTTCAGACTGTATCCTGGTCACTGACGAGGCAGCGCTGATCGGTCACAATGAAGACGGCTCGCCGGCATTCCGTCACGACATGTACCTGGTCCACGCCAGAGTCGACGGCAAGCCCGGTTTCACTGCGCTCTCCTATCCCGGCTTTCTCTGCGGGAACGCCCTGGGTTTCAACAACGAGGGAATCTGCTTTACCATCGACAATGTGCGGCCGCGGAACTCGAGAGTTGGATTGGGCCGGCATTTTGTCGCCCGCTCTCTCCTCGAGGCCCGGTCCCTGGACGATGCCATTGAGCGGGTGACAGTATCAGGCCAGGCCGGCGGATTCAGCTACACCATCGGTTCGATGCGGGAACGACGTGTCGCGACCGTGGAAGTGGCGACCGGGTCGCACAAAGTGCGGGAGATCCGTGGCTGTTACTTTCACGCCAACCATTATCACGAACTGACCGGAGTGGATCAGATCATCGGGCGGTCTAGCCGGGCGCGGGTAGAGCGGGCTAACGAGTTGATGCGTCACAATCATCCTACCGACGCGTCAGGGGTATTGGCCATCCTTGGCGATCAAGCGCACCCTGAATACCCCATCTACCGTGAGGCCGCTCCACCTGACAGAGCGACGACTCTTTGCACCGCTTTGTTCGATTTGGATGCTCGCCAGCTACGAATACACTCTGGCCATCCTACTCGATCGCCGGGTCAATTCAGCGAGCTTGCCTTGTAGTGGTGGCCTGGAGGATGCCACAGCGGATCACCGGGAACGATGGAACGTGATTGGACACTGGGATTCGATGTGAGATCATTCGTGTGATTCTTGGTGCTTGTTCAGAAACAGCTTGGTCCTTGTGTGACCGCTCTAGCCGTGAATCACCATTCAATACGGGAAGTTGTTCCTTGACAAGTGCTTGGTTCAAAGGAGGCGCCTAGCAACCCATTGACAAACAGCCTGTTCACACTCACTGTCCTACTGTCAAATGAGCCCTAGTAGATTGGAGGAGGATATGTTGCGCTTTCTACGTATCGCGTTATTACTGCTCGCTGTATCGTGCTTGATGCTCGTGGCCTGCGAGCCGGAGCAGGTAGAGGTGGAGGTGGAAGTCACTCGCGTCGTCGAGGTAGACAAAGAGGTTCCCGTCGAAGTCGAGGTCGAGGTCGAGAAAGAGGTCGTGGTCACGGCCACGCCTGCCCCCAAGCCGGAAGGGGAGACAATCCGGGTTGGCGGCATTGGACCGCTCTCAGCCCCCGGTAGCGTGGTGGGCGGGATCGCCATGCAGTTCGCCATGAACCTGGCGGTGCAGGATATCAACGCCGCCGGTGGCGTGATGGGCCGGCCCCTTGAGTTGGTCTTTGCCGACACCGAGGGACTGCCCGAGCGCGGCGTCGCCGTGGCCGAGCGGCTCATCACCGAGAACGAGGTGGTGGCCATCACCGGCGAGTATCACAGCGCAGTCGGACTTCCCATCGCCGACGTGTGCCACGAGTACGGCATCCCGGTTCTCTTTTCCGAGACCTGGTCCGACAAGATCACCGAGACCGGCTATCCTGAAGTGTTCCGCATCGCGCCCGCCTCCTCGATGAACTCTCGTGCCAGCGCCGAATGGTTCGCGGCCGTGGGAGTAGAGACGGTGGTCAGCATCGTCGAGAACACCGACTATGGCATCGGCCAGGATGAGAACGACGTGATGTTCTTTGAGCAACTGGGCATCACCCAGGTAGAGGTCTTTTTCGTCGAGCTGGGCACCGAGGACTTTATGCCCATCCTCACCCGGGTACAGGCTATCGACCCGCCGCCGGACGCCATCCGCGTCGCGGTGACCGGGGAGACCAGCTTTAACCTGGAACAGCAGATGGCCGAGATGGGCATCGCCCCGTCGGCACAGACGATCGGCACCGCCAACCAGGTAGCCATCCAGCCCGAGTTCTGGGAGAGCGTACCCAACGGCAGCTACTATGTCTTTTCACTGGTTGGTCTTCCGCCCAGCCTCTATAACGACATCACCAACCACGTGGCGGACGCCTACAAGGCGCAGTTTGACACCGACCCGCCCAGCTATGCTCTCGAAGCGTATGACAGCATGTGGATCATAGCGGACGCGATCGAGCGAGCCGGCACGACCGAGCCCGAGGCGCTGATTCTGGCTCTGGAAGAGACTGACATCAACCTGGCCCAGGGTCACTACTACTTTGAGTACACCAGCAGCAACCCGATCCCGGCCGATGGCAGCGTACCGGACTATATGTGGCACCAATGGCCCGACCCGGCCGTTCTACTGCTCCAGTACTTTGAGCCTGGTCAGGACTGGAAGGATGCCGCCGTTATCTGGCCGCCGGTCTATCAGACCCACGGCACGGCCTACATCCCGTTCGAAGAGGTAGCTGTCGCTGCTCCACCGCCGGTCGTAGCTGAGACCATCCGAATCGGCGGCATTGGGCCGCTCTCGGCTCCCGGCAGCGTGGTTGGCGGCATCGCCATGCAGTTCGCCATGAACCTGGCGGTGCAGGACCTCAACGCAGCCGGCGGAGTGCTCGGCAGTCCGGTCGAGCTTGTGTTTGGTGACACCGAAGGGCTGCCCGAGCGCGGCGTCGCCGTGGCCGAGCGGCTCATCACCGAAAACGAGGTGGTGGCCATCACCGGCGAGTATCACAGCGCAGTCGGGCTTCCCATCGCTGACGTCTGCCACGAGTATGGCATCCCGGTTCTCTTTTCCGAGACCTGGTCCGACAAGATCACCGAGACCGGGTATCCCGAGGTGTTCCGCATCGCGCCCGCCTCGTCGATGAACTCTCGCGCCAGCGCCGAATGGTTCGCGGCCGTGGGAGTAGAGACGGTGGTCAGCATCGTCGAGAACACCGACTATGGTATCGGCCAGGATGAGAATGACGTGATGTTCTTTGAGCAACTGGGCATCACCCAGGTAGAGGTCTTTTTCGTCGAGTTGGGCACCGAGGACTTTATGCCCATCCTCACCCGGGTGCAGGCGATCGACCCGCCGCCCGACGCCATCCGCGTCGCGGTGACCGGGGAGACCAGCTTTAACCTGGAACAGCAGATGGCCGAGATGGGCATCGCCCCGTCGGCACAGACGATCGGCACCGCCAACCAGGTAGCCATCCA
>DAOUVM010000296.1 GCA_030667645.1 Ardenticatenales bacterium
AGTGAGTGCACGCAGAGGTCCCAGCCTGCCCCCTACCATCGGTCCACTGGCGAGACAGGCTATTTCTCAGGGCCTATCTGTTTCCCCGGCATCGGGGCCTTGAGTGGGTGTTCAAATCAGTTGGGGAGGACGTCATGCCTACCCGCTACCGGGTCGAGTTGCTGCAAGATGTATTGTCCACACTCTGTCAGAGAGTATGCGGGGTTGAACAGGCGGTTGTGACCAGCCTGGAGGGATTTGTGGTTGCCTCTTTTCCATCCAGCGACGATGAGTCCGAGTTCCCGCTGCATAGCCCCAAGATCGCTGCCACGGCCGCCAGCGCAGTCGCTCTGGGGGAAGGGTCGCTAGAGCGGCTAAAGCATGATGTTCTGGAACGCCTGATAATCCAGGGGGAGACCGGATCGGTGATCATCCATCCGATTCGCGGGGCCGATGCCGCGCTGATCGCCATCACAGCAAAGGACGCCAAGACCGGGCTGGTTTCCCTGGCCATGCGCCAGAGCATGGTGGCGATCGAGTCAATCCTCAGCCAGGGAGCACGCACGTCACCGTGAACCCGCTCCGGCACGGTGTTTGCCCTGATCGGGCAGACGCCGGAAAACTCTGCCCAGGATCGCCCATCCCGACCGAGAGGCCAGAGCGTCCCATCCCCACCCCTGCCGGCTATCCTGGGGTAGTGGCGGAACTGCAGAGGGGACGGCGCCTCGCTTGTTTTTCCACACCCTTGGCTCACTCTGATGTTCAGACAGGAGTTCGGACAATCGCCATTCTCCGTCTGCTAGCCGCCAAAAAAGAGGTGGGCGGATGAACCGATTGTCCGAACTCTTCTCCGAAGGCCAGCTCACTCACTTGCGCCGGGGAGAGTAATGGATTACAATCATGACGTTACTCGGCACAGTTGGGACGTGAGCATAGGTACGGGGCAGATGTACGAATCGGATTGGGACAAGGTCATTGATGCTAATGACCCGGACGCTGCTGCAGGCTTGAGCAGTACCTACTCCGTCCGTGGCTCAGGTAGATGGGGGGGGTGTCAGGAGATTCAGAGCAAACTGAGCGAGCATGGCTTTTGCCGCTTCACACGGTGGGACCCCCAACCGCCATTCTGGAGCTTTATGTACGACACGGATCTCACAAGAGAGCAGTTGTTTGCTCTGCTCGGCCCCGACAAGGAAAAGAATCAGATCACAATCATCTAGTGTTCTGTTGAGCGCCAACGCCGATGAGTTTGGGTCACTCTTTCGGCAAGATGTATCCCAACTGTCGCAGCACATCCCGCTTTTTGCGCCACCTTGGACGGACCTTGACCCACAGTTCCAGGTAAACCCGAATGCCCAGCGCGCTCTCTATCTCGGCTCGGGCAGCCGCGCCGATCCGCTTTAGCATTCCTCCGCCCTTGCCAATGAGAATCCCCTTCTGCGAGTCTCTTTCCACATAAAGGGTGGCCTGGATATAGGTCAGGTTCGCACTCCGCTCCTTGTACTCATCCACGACCACGGCGATGGCGTGGGGCACCTCGTGATGCAGCAGCTTTAGAGCCTGCTCTCGAACCAGCTCGCCCGCGAGGTCCCGCACCCGCACATCCGTCACTTGATCGGCCGGAAAGTAGCGCGGCCCTTCCGGCAGTGCGCCGACTATCATCTCCAGCAGTTCATCCTGGTGGTCGCCGCGAGTGGCCGAGAGAAACGTCAAGTCGGCCGAGGAAGAAAGCCCCCGAAAGACGTCTCTGCGCGACTGCATCTCATCCGGCTGAAGCAGGTCGACCTTGTTCAGGGCAAGAACGACCGGGGCCTGGCCCCGTCTCTCCTCAACCAGTTTAGCCAGGAGCCGGTCCTCGCCCGTCGGTGGGTGGGAGACATCTACCACAAAGAGGACAATGTCCGCATCCGGAATGGCGCGGACAGCCGTTCCCACCATAAACTCTCCCAATTTGTGCTGCGGGGCATGCCATCCCGGCGTATCTACAAAGATGATCTGGCAATCAGGCAGGGTGAGAATACCAAACTGCCGCAGCCGAGTAGTTTGCGGCTTGGGCGAGACGATCGCAACCTTCTGCCCGAGGTAGGCATTCATCAGGGTGCTCTTGCCAACATTGGTCCGCCCGACCACGGCAACGAATCCCGATCGATGGCCGGCCGGCAGATGCTCGCCGCCCAGCGTGGCAAGGTCAAGATCAGCCTCGGTCCAACCAATTGCTGCGCCGTTCTCCGCTGGATCTTCCACTTCATCCTTCATTGGCTACTCCTGCGCGCATCGACCGTTTCCCACAATCGGCAAAAGGCACATTGATCACCGGCCGTGGTGGGCTGGCCGCACATACGGCAAGGGCGCATCTCCGGCCGAGTCTCCGCCGCGCCCTCAAACGCCCCCGCCTTTCTCGCGCGCAGGAACCCCAGGTAGAACTGAAGCTTTGTTCCCGGGGAATTGCGCTCCATTTCACTCAACACGATTTTGTAACGAATGCTAGAGGCGCCCACCGCATAGGGGCATTCCTCGTAGAGGTAATCAATCCCCCGGACAAGCGCATAGGCGGCCGTCTCTCGCTCGTGGAAGCGGCAAAAGGGCTTGACCTTGCGCGCCAATCCCTCGGCCGAAGCAGGCAGGACCGGAGCTTGTCGCGCCAGGTAGCCGATCTGCCACTGCATGGTATTGCCAAAGAGTACGGCAGCTTCGTCGTCCAGGTTGTGACCGGTGGCAAGCACGTCGTACCCGCCCTGCCGCGCCACCCTGTTCATCACATGGCGTTTGATCAAACCACACACCGAGCAGGGCTTGGCCTTTCCGCGCCGGGTGAGGCGAGCTGCCTCGGTGATAGTGGCGCCGTATTCCTCTTCCAGGTCAATCACGTGGAGTCTGGCAGCGGTCGGCCGGCCGGCAAGAAACTGCCGGATCTTTCCCAGAGATTGATCGGAATAGCCCGCGTCTCCGCCGATCCCCAGGTCGATGTATAGCCCGTCCACCTGATACTGTAGATCCAGCAACACTTCCCACAGAGCCAGGCTGTCCTTGCCGCCGGAAACCGCCACCAGCACTCGTTCATCGCGAGAAAACATCTGGTACTCGTGTATGTAGCGTTCCGTCTGCGCCTGAATCCAGCCAACATAGTGGGTCTCGCAGAGAGCCAGCTTGTACTGGCGCATATTGATCACGGCCGCTCGGCCGCACTTTTTGCATCTCATCAACGGCTCGTCAATTCAGTCCTTTTCCAAGAGTGCGGTCTCCCGCCTCCCGCGTCGGTTGGCAGCTCAGAAACCACAGGGGTTCTCCAACTCTTGGCCCTTCAACCGCCGGATATCACCGCCACCAGCTTGATCTCATCTCCGTCATGCAGGATGACATCCTCGGTGATCAACTTGCCCTCGCGCACTGCCAGCACTACATGAGGGTTGAGCTGGCACTCTTTCAGCGCTTTACCCAGCGTGCTGCCGCCCCGGACCTCGAATTCTTGCTCCCGATACACCAGTTTGACCACTTTTTCTTTCCTCTCGAACACACCCCTTGAGCGCAATGGATCCTGTCTACTGAATTTTCACTACCGATCATCGTAGGTGGCAAAACAGCGACAGGCAGTCATCCCTGCCGGCCAGTCCAGGCACAGGCCTCAAACAGCCTCTGGATGCTCCCCCAGGAAAGAGGGTGTCGACAAACGCATTGTCAGATCAAAAGGAGCGCCGCGCCTGCG
>DAOUVM010000123.1 GCA_030667645.1 Ardenticatenales bacterium
CGAGGTAGGCTACATTGCCACCGGCCTAAAGACAGTGGGCGAGTGCCGCGTAGGGGATACGCTGGCGGCCCTGCCGGCGAACGGGACGATCATTGAACCTCTGCCAGGCTATCGCGCGGTCAAGCCGATGGTCTTTGCCGGACTGTATCCGACTGATGGCGAGGATTATGGAGCATTGAGGGATGCGCTTGAGAAACTGCAGCTCAACGATGCGTCTTTGGTCTACACTGCAGAGACGTCCGATGCCCTGAACTTTGGCTTTCGATGTGGATTTCTGGGCCTTTTCCATATGGATATTGTTCAGGAACGGCTGGAGCGCGAGTATGGGCTGGACATTGTCGTCACAGCTCCCAGTGTGCAATACCAGGTGGTGCTGAGGAACGGGAATGTCATCACTATTTCCACGCCGGCCGATCTACCGGATGAGAATGAGATCGAGGAAATCCGCGAGCCATGGATGGAGATCCAGGTCTTTACTCCGGAGGCTTATTATGGTCCGGTGATGGAACTGGTCACGCGCCGGCGGGGCACCTTGACCGGGCAGGAGTACCCTTCTTCCGGACGGGTGGTGCTCCAGTTTGAGATCCCGCTGGCTGAGATAGTGGTGGATTTCTATGACAAGCTAAAATCGAGCACCCGGGGGTATGCCTCGTTGGATTACGAGTTCGCAGAGTACCGGCCGGACAAGCTGGTCAAGGTTGATCTACTGGTCAATAAACAGCCGGTAGATGCACTGGCAACCATTGTGCATGAGAAGGATGCATACCTGCGCGGTCAAGCGATGGTCAGCAAGCTCAAGAAGCTCATTCCCCGGCAGCAGTTTCAGGTGCCCATCCAGGCCGCAGTTGGCAAGCGGGTTCTGAGCCGCGCCAATATCAAGGCGCTGCGCAAGGACGTGCTGGCCAAGTGCTATGGGGGCGATGTGAGCCGAAAGCGCAAACTGCTGGAAAAGCAAAAGGCCGGGAAGAAGCGGATGAAGATGGTGGGCAACGTGGCTATTCCGCAAGAGGCGTTCATGGCCGTCCTAGAGCTCTCGGACTGATAGCGGCAGAACCGCCATCTCTGCCCGCCGCCCCTTCATTTGGCCTAAAGTGTTGCCGAGAGTGGTCCCCTCTGGCCGATCCCCCAGAGACTATGGGTCTGGCAGTGACAGGCCAACGCGGATCAGCCCATCCGGCCGCACCAGCCAATCCATGCGGCAATCGTGTTCGTCACAGGGCACGGTCTGGATGCAACTGGCCTGGTGAGCGATACCGACCTTGACCGCGGCCAACTGCGGTAGCAGCCGGTCATAGTACCCGCCGCCATACCCAAGCCGGCCGCCGTGCTCGTCAAAGCCGACACCGGGAACCAGCACTAGTTCGATCTCTTCCAGCGGAACCAACGGCGCGGTGGTGGCGGGCTCTAGCAACCCCCACCGATGCCGCACCAGTCGCCCGGGTTCGTAGCGATGGATGGATAACCGGCCGCCGGGCAAGATGCGGGGCAACGCCCACACTTTCTCGGGATCGGCGTCCAGCAAAAACTGGAGCGAGACCTCATTATCGAATCCCACGTAGGCCAGCACCGTGCACGCGCTCTGAAAGACGGGCCAGTCTGCCAGGCACCGGCAGACGGCCATGCTGCTGGCCAGGATCTGAGCTGGCGTCAGCTCGGCTCGCTGGGCAAGGAGTTGCTGTCGCAGAATGGGTTTCTTGAGGGGCACGGTCGATTGGGTATCATCAGGGTGCATCGGTTCTCCGAGTCTCCATTCTAGCACAAGGGTGCTGGCAGGCAAGTGGGTACGGCCGGCATTTGACAGGCCCCCATTCTTTGCTATAATCCGCCGCTAGAGTACGAGTGACTATTGTTTGTGGTGAGAGGAGTTGCCATGATGGTTTTCCGGCCAAGCGATGTTAGTATCGCCCCCTTTCCTTGTGGCAGTGCGCCTGCTCACCGCTAGCACTTGACATCCTTCAAAATTGCTGGCCGCGGCGCTCAGTGCGCCGCGGCCTTTTTTGTTCCAGCCGCGGCGCGAGCCAGCGGCTTTTTTTTTGCTATTCGTGATGCAATACGGGACGCTTTTCGATCAAGACCAGAATTTGCTGAACGACGGAGGCGCTGGCGAGGAGAGATTCATCCCTCCTTTGCCGGCCGCCGCTCTCTTGATAGAGGTGTGATCGATGAACGAAAAGACAATACCAGAGTTTGATCTCAAGGATGCGATTTCCGCAAACCGGCTGGTAGGTTTGTGGCGGATGATGACCGGCTATCGCGCCTACTATATGGGTGCAGTGCTGAGCATCGCGGTGGCGGCGGTGGCCCGGACGAGCACCTTCTTGCTGCTGCGGTACCTGGTGGATGATGTGCTGACCGAGGGGCTGCATCTTGACCGGGTATGGCTCCTGGCGCTGGGAATCATCGGTCTCGCAGTGGTTGAGGGTGGCTTTACCTTTCTGCGCGGCAAGCTGGCTGCCCAAACGGCCGAGGGGATCACCCGTCGCTTGCGCGATTATCTCTACGATCATCTGCAGCGGGTGCCGTTTGCGTACCACGATCGAACGCGGACGGGCGAGTTGATCGAGCGGGTCACCTCCGATGTGGAAGCGATGCGTCGCTTTTACGCAGAACAGGCGGTAGAGGTCGGGCGGATCTTGGCGCTGTTTGTCTTTAACCTGGCGGCCCTGGTGAGCTTGAATGCCAAGCTCGGCCTGCTCTCCGTCCTATTCATGCCGTTTATCCTCGTGCTCTCGCTCTGGTTCTTTAAGCGAATCTCCAAGGCGTATGAGCGTTACCAGGAGCAGGAGGCGGTGCTCTCTGCCAGGCTCCAGGAGAACCTGGCCGGGGTGCGGGTGGTTCGCGCTTTTGCCCGCCAACCGTTCGAGCGAGATAGGTTCGAGCAGGACAACTGGGAAAAGTACCAGCGGGGTCGCCGGTTGCTGATCATGCACTCGCTTTTCTGGCCTGTCTCTGACGTCCTTTGTACTCTGCAAATGTTGCTGATCTACTACCTGGGTGCGCGGATGGCCATTGAAGGAACCATCACAGTAGGCACCTACGTGGCTATTGCCGGGATGGTGATCTGGATAATCTGGCCGATGCGGAACCTGGGCCGAATCATCGTTCAAGCTTCATCGGCGTTGGTCTCTTACCGGCGGGTGGTGGATGTGATAAGCGAGGAGCGTGAGGATCTGGTTTCCGGCCAGCACAACGGCCGCCTGCGCGGCGAGTTTGTCTTTGACAACGTCTGCTTTGAGTACAAGGAGGGGGAGGATGTGTTGGACCACATATCGTTCCGTTGCGAGCCAGGCCAGGTAGTGGCGTTGCTTGGTCCGACCGGGTCGGGCAAGTCCAGTCTGGTGAACCTGCTCCCCCGCTTTTACGACTGTGACAGCGGCAGCCTGACGCTGGATGGGACGGAACTGATCGAATACCCGATTCACTGGCTGCGACAGCAGATCGGGATTGTGGAGCAAGAGCCTTTTCTCTTTTCTCGCACTATCCGCGAGAATATCGCCTACGGATCAGGGCGGGAGGTGACGGACAAGGAGATCGAGGATGCTGCCCAGGCGGCTGCAATCCACGACGTCATCCTCTCCTTTCCCGAGGGGTACGACACGCTGGTTGGCGAGAAAGGGGTTACTCTCTCCGGTGGCCAGAAGCAACGAGTGGCGATCGCCCGCACGCTGCTCAAGGATCCCCGGATTCTCGTGCTTGATGATGCAACTTCATCGGTGGACACTGAAACCGAGGCTCTTATCCGTGAAGCGCTGGATCGGCTGATGGAAGGGCGAACCAGTTTCGTCATCGCTCATCGCATCCAGACGATCATCCGGGCAGACAAAATCCTGGTGCTGGACAAGGGACGCATCGTCCAGCAGGGCGCCCATCGGGAGCTGATTCAGCAAGATGGGCTCTACAAGCGGATCTATGAGCTTCAGGCACAGATCGAGCAGAGTGTAGGAGAAACGGTCCATGGCGGACATACGGTTTGAGGAAGAAGAATTCACCACCGGATTCAGCGGCCAGACGGTCCGCCGAATCCTGGCCCAGGCCCGGCCGCATTGGCCGTGGGTAGTTGGTTTTCTGACGTGTATCGGCCTGGTCTCGGCGCAGGACTCGGTCTTTACGTACCTTAGCAAGCTAATCGTCGATGAAGGAATCATCGCCGGTGACCCGGACCGGTTGATTGAAGTTCTGACAATCTATGGCGTGCTGGCAATCATCCAGGTGATAGCCGTCTTTGGCTTTATCTACCTGGCCGGCATCCTGGGAGAGCGCATCCACTATGACCTGCGGAAAAAGATGTTCGACAATCTGCAGAATCTATCGTTCTCGTACTTTGACCGTACGCCGGTCGGTTGGATCATGTCCCGCGTTACCTCGGATTCGGGCAAGATTTCCGAATTGGTGACCTGGGGCCTGCTGGACGTGACCTGGGGCCTCATGAACATCACCACAGCGCTGTTCTTTATGATGATCATCAACTGGAGGCTGGCGCTGGTGGTCCTGGGTGTGATCCCATTGATGTTGTTGGCCGCGGTGCAGTTCCAGAAACGGATCATCGTCCAGTTTCGCCGGGTTCGCAAGCAGAACTCCAAGCTCACCGGAGCCTACAATGAGAACATCACCGGAGTTCGCGTGGTCAAGGCGCTCTGCCGCGAGGAGCGAAACCTGGCAGAGTTTGGCGACCAGTCATCTGCGATGTACCGGGCATCGTACCGGGCTGCCTGGCTGTCGGCGCTCTTTCTGCCCACGGTTCAGATCATCGGATCACTGGCCTTGGGAGCAGTCGTATTGTACAGTGGCTACCAGATCCAGCTTGAGAATCGAAATCTCCTTGGAGTCGCGGGCCTGACGGTGGGCGGCATTCAGGCGTTTGTCTCATACATTGCCTTTATGCTCTGGCCGATCCAAGATATGGCCCGGGTGTGGGCTTCGATGCAGGATGCTATTGCCTCGGCCGAGAGGGTCTTTTCGCTGATTGACGCCCAACCAGAGGTGATCGATCGAGAGGGTGCCGCCGACCCGGGGACGATCCGAGGTGAAATCGCGTTCGATGCCGTGCACTTTGCCTACGAAGAAGACAAACCGGTGCTGGCCGGCTTGAACCTCAAGGTCAAGGCTGGTGAGACGATTGCGCTGGTCGGACCGACCGGCGGAGGCAAGTCGACGATCATCAACCTGATCTGTCGCTTTTACGAGCCTACAAAGGGCACGATCCGCCTCGGTGATCAGGATTATACCGGGCTGCAACTGAACGCGATTCAGTCGCGGATTGGGATCGTTCTGCAGACGCCGCACCTGTTCTCCGGCACTATCCGCGAGAATATCCGCTATGGCCGGTTGGATGCCACCGACGAGGAGGTGGAGGCGGCTTCCCGCCTCGCTCGCGCCCACGAGTTCATCGGCGCGATGCAGGACGGCTATGAGGAGGAGGTTGGCGAGGGTGGCGGCCGGCTCTCGGTTGGCCAGAAACAATTGATCAGCCTCGCTCGCGCGGTCCTGGCCGACCCCGAGGTGTTCATCATGGATGAGGCGACCAGCTCCGTCGACACCCTGACAGAGACGCTGATCCAGGAAGGGATGGATGCTCTGATGGATGGGCGAACCAGCTTTGTCATTGCCCACCGACTCTCCACCATCAGGCGGGCAGATCGGATTCTGGTCGTTGAGAACGGCCAGATTGCTGAAGAGGGCACCCACACCGAATTGATCCGCGCTCAGGGTCACTACTACCGGCTCTATACTCAGCAGTTCCGCCAGGAACAGGAGCTAGAGGGCGCGCGTAAGCTGAAGGCGCTGACAATGCTGGATGCCGATCCGGTGGCAGCGTAGAAAGATGTGGGGGGGGTGATAGCCCCCCCCACAAGAGTTCACCAGAAGGCCGCACTTGGGCTTTCGCTGTCCGCATCGAACGCGCTGACCGAGCACGCTTTACATGGCGGACCAAACGCGGTACGATTCACCGTCCTGGATGGGCCCATGGTGGCGGTTGCCACGCTGGGTACGCTAGAGGGTCTCAATGGAATCGCTACCGGGTCGGTTGATCAATTGCCCTGGCTGTGGCGCCCGCAACTATCGGGGCGCAGCGATCTGTGCTGGTTGCGGCGCGTCGCTTCCAAGCAGCCGGCCGCGGGTCGTGCGGCCCCAGCCGGTCTACCTCCGGCTGCCGATTTTGACTGGGGCGACCTGGATCAGTTGGTGCTTGCTGGCCATGAACGTGCTGGTCTGGGTGGCGATGACAGCGGCCGGCGGTTCGACCGACAGCGAGGTGCTGCTGGATTTTGGGGCCAAGTACGGCCCTTCCATCTACCAGGGAGAGTATTGGCGATTGTTTACGGCCATGTTCCTGCACATCGGGCTGATGCACCTGGGATTCAATGGTTACGCGCTCTATGTGCTGGGGCCAGAGACAGAGCGATTCTTTGGCCGGAAACGTTTTCTGACGACCTATGTGCTGGCAGGCGTGTTGAGCATTGTGGTCAGCTATGTGTTCTCTTCAACGCTGGCGGCCGGAGCCAGTGGCGCCATATTCGGGCTGGTGGGAGCGCTCGCTGCCTTTTTCATCCACCAACGAGCGGTCTTTGGCGAGCCGGGCCGGCGGCGACTGATCAATTTGGCTTCCATTGTCGGCATCAACCTGGTGATTGGATTCACGGTGACCGGGGTTGACAACTGGGCGCACATTGGCGGGCTAACGGCAGGTTTTCTCATTGGTTGGGCTCTCGCGCCGCAGTACGAGGTGGTGGCGGCGGGTCCGGTCCAGTCAGCTCGAGTGGTCGATCGCAACTCGTTGGCACGGAGCTGGTGGGTACTGCCGGCCGCGATGCTGCTGACTGTTGGATTGACCCTGCTGGGCAACGTGCGGCAGCGATCCACGGCCGGTGCATACCAGCAGCGAGGAGAAGACCATCTGGTAGGCGGAGAATGGGAAGAGGCGATCCAGGAATTCAGTATTGCGCTGGAGCGCGATCCCGGGTCGTGGCTTGCCAATTTATACCGATCCGAAGCGTATCTTCGGACAGGAGAGTATCATGCGGCGCTGCAAGACCTGGACCGCGTGATCGCGAGCCGGCCGGCAACCACCTATCTGATTGTTGCCCACACCAACCGGGGGCGGATTCACATGCTTCTGGGGGACCAGTATCGGGCGTTGATGGACTTGAACGTGGCGGTGAATCTGGGCCCGAATGATGCATATGCCCACTTGATACGGGGACTGATACAGATAGAGA
>DAOUVM010000091.1 GCA_030667645.1 Ardenticatenales bacterium
AGCCCGGTCTGTGCATCGCGAAAGGTGGGAACCCCGCTCTCCTGGCTGACGCCTGCGCCGCTCAGGATGACTAGAGCGTGGGCCTGGGCTAGGGTCGAGGCAACTCGCTCAATAGGATGGCTCAAGCGTACTCCTTGCGGGCATGAGCAGGTACCCACAGCCTATTCCGCGCAGGCTGTCACCAACTCAACACAAACTCCACCAGCAGCCTGACGCCATAGCCGGTGGCTCCTTTTGGAGTATAAGAGTTTCTTGCCTTGAGAGGGTCAAGTGCCATCCCTGCCACGTCTAGGTGGGCCCAGGGGTAATCAACAAACTCTTTCAGAAAGGCGGCCGATGTACCCACACCCCCGTATCTGCCGCCGGTGTGCACAATATCGGCGACATCCGATTTGAGCGCCTCGCGGTACTCCTTAAAGAGCGGCATGGGCCAGAGCTGCTCGGTGGTGGCTTGTGAGGCTGCCATCAACCTGTCGCGCAACGCGTCATCGGTCGAGAAACAACCGGCCGCCACCCCCTTCCCCAGGGCGACGACACACGCGCCGGTCAGGGTGGCCACGTCAACCACTGCGGCCGGGTCGAACTGCGCGGCGTAGCACAGCGCATCAGCAAGAATCATCCTCCCTTCTGCGTCCGTGCTGCGGATCTCGATCGTTTTCCCATTCATCGCCCGCACCACATCGCCCGGCTTGTAGGCATTCGCATCCGGCATGTTGTCGGTCGCCGGGACCAGGCCGATCACCCGGACGGGAGGCTTGATGGCGCCGATAGCTTTCATGGCGCCGAGCACCGCTCCGCCACCCCCCATGTCTCCCTTCATCAGATGCATATTCTCGCTTGGTTTGAGAGAGATCCCGCCGCTGTCGAAAGTAATCGCCTTGCCCACCAGGACCAACGTATCGGCGCCCTCCATCACTGGGG
This sequence comes from Ardenticatenales bacterium, assembly GCA_030667645.1. Classification (GTDB taxonomy): domain Bacteria; phylum Chloroflexota; class Anaerolineae; order Promineifilales; family UBA4811; genus GLR113. The sequence continues at coordinate 922 of DAOUVM010000091.1, forward strand.
GACAGTACTCCAGCACAATGAATTTCGGCGGTTGACCCGCACCTTGCGCAACCGCAAGGAATGATCCCATTCCTTGCTCCTCGGCCCATTCCCGATCGTGAACCTGGCAGTTGAGCCCGAAATCTCGGGCGATCGCCTGGGCCGTCTCGCCCAGTAGAGTCGGAGTGCCGATATTGGATGGATGATTCACCAATGTGCGAGCAAGATCAACGCCGGCCGCGATCCTTTCCCCGGCTCTGGCCCCGCTCTCCACCGCGGCTAGCGAATCCGCAGTATCGTCGGGCGGGATGAGGGTGAGCGATTCAATCTCTCTCTCGTCCTTCACCTCTTTTCGCTCGGCCGGGTATTCGTACAACGCCAGCGAGCACCCCTCCACCATTGCCTGGCCAACCATCGACAGACCGATTTCCTTGGAGCGGGCATCGAGCACCTCGACGGTCACCTGTCTGGCGCCCAGGTCCCGCGCCCTGGCGGCGGCCGCTCCGACCGCTCTGCGAATGGCGTCGATAGCCAGGTCTTCCGCCTTGCCCAATCCGGTCGCCAGCACCCGTCGAGCAGGAATCGCTCCTCGTGGGTACAGGACCGCTACTTGGCCCTCCTTGCCGCTGAAATCACCATCCTCAACCAGTTCTGAAAGCGCGCCGTCAAGCGCCGCGTCTACTGCTTGCGCCCCGCCTAACAGTCGGGAATTCTCGAACACGGTGATGATGATGGCATCGGCTGGATCCTCTTGGATAGCCCCAGATCTGATCAAAATCTCCATTCACAGCTCCTTTCTCTCCGGTCGCACGACAGAGCGCATTGTCCCTCAAACATCTCACGGGGGCAAGCAGTCTGACGGAGATGTGGAAGACAGGGACCGGAGCATGTTGAAAAAGAGGCTGCGACCACCGGAGAGAGAGGCAGAACGGATGGCGTCTCGCATGTTCCTCTTCACCCTCGGACCGCCGATTTTACATCATGGATGCTCTTGGTATAATGGCATCGGGATGCAAGCTTGTGTGGTTCACTCTGGAGGTTCACCAGCGCATGGTTGAGGAAAGACAAGCCTGGCACAACGCGCCAGCCGATCAGACCATCAAGCAATTAGAGACAGATCGACACAAGGGATTGACGGCCAAAGAGGCGGTTCGGCGCCTGGAGACTCACGGCTACAACGAACTTCAGGAGCGCCCCCGGCCGGGATTCTTGCAGATGTTCCTGGCGCAATTCAACAATTTCGTCATCTGGATCCTGATTGGTGCCAGCATCATCTCGGCATTGCTGGGCGACTATATCGAAGCGAGCGCTATCATGGCGATCGTCATCCTGAATGCTGCCATAGGAGTGATACAGGAAGGAAAAGCAGAGGAGGCGCTGGCCGCGTTGAAAAAGATGGCTGCCCCCGATGCTCAAACCATCCGCGATGGTCACCGGGGGATCATCGCGGCGCGGGAGTTGGTTCCGGGCGACGTCGTGCTATTGGAAGCGGGCAACTTTATTCCGGCCGACTTGCGTCTGTTGGAGGGAATCAACCTCAAGATCGATGAGGCCTCTCTCACGGGTGAGTCGTTCCCAGCCCAAAAGGATGCCGGCTCCACCGCACCCATGGACGCTGTACTCGGCGACCGCCGGAATATGGCCTATATGGGTACGATGACGACTTATGGTCGCGGCCGGGGCCTGGTGGTCTCCACCGGGATGAACACCGAGATGGGCCGAATAGCCGAGATGATCCAGTCCTATGAGGAGGAACCCACCCCGCTGCAGATTCGGCTTGATCAGTTGGGCAAATGGCTAGGTTGGGGCTCGCTCATCATCTGCGCTCTTGTCTTTGCTGTTGCCATAGGACGGAATGCAGATTGGACCGCGGTCGCCGAGTCCGGCCTACTCGATTATCTAAAGGCGGAGCAGGAAACCATAGTCGAGCTGTTCATGGTGGCGATCACCCTCGCGATTGCTGCTGTGCCGGAAGGATTGCCGGCGATCGTGACGATCAACCTGGCACTCGGCATGCGGGAAATGGTCAAGCGCAACGCACTCATCCGTCGCCTGCAAGCAGTGGAGACACTGGGGAGCGCCAGCGTCATTTGCTCGGACAAGACGGGCACATTGACTCAGAATGAGATGACAGCCGTAATGCTCTCGGTGTGGGGGATGCAACTGAGAGTGACGGGAGAAGGCTATCAGCCGATCGGCCGTTTTGCACTGGCGGGTTCAGATACCGACCGGCCGGAGGAGGAGGAAGAGGACGTCAATCCGGCTGACTTTCCGGACGTCGGCATCCTGCTGCGCGGCGCGCTGCTCTGTTCCGACGCGGCGCTGGAAGATGCCGACGATGGTGATGACCACCAAAGGATGCGCATGGTGGGCGATCCAACGGAAGGGGCCCTGGTGGTCGCGGCCGCCAAGGCCAACATATGGCGCGAAAAATCAGAGATGCGCAATCCACGGGTAGCAGAGATCCCCTTTGATTCGAACCGGAAGCGGATGACCACAATTCACCAGAAGAGTGACGGGAATGGTCATGTTGTGTTTGTCAAAGGAGCACCCGATGTTGTGCTGGAATACTGCACCCACGCGCTCAAGCAGGGTCAGGCAATGCCGATGGATGACGCCGTTCGGGAGCGTATATCGGGCGCCAACCGTGAGATGGCCGCGTCCGCCCTTCGCATCCTCGCAGTGGCTTATCGGGAGATCGGCGATCTGCCCCCAGAGGTGACATCGGACACGATCGAAAGTGATCTGATCTTCGTTGGATTGGTGGGGATGATGGACCCTGCCCGCCCGGAAGTCGCCCCGGCGATGAAGCGCGCCAGCCAAGCTGGCATCAGAACGGTGATGGTCACCGGAGATTATCCCGAAACCGCGCGGGCAGTCGCCGAGAAGGTTGGCTTGCTGCGGTCGAACGGACGTGTCGTCACGGGAGCAGAACTCAATCAGATGCCAGACGAGGAGCTGATCGCAATTGCTGACACAGTGGATGTCTATGCCAGGGTAAGCCCGGCGCACAAAGTTCGCATTGTGGAGGCGTTCAAAGCAAACAGGGAAGTAGTGGCGATGACGGGCGATGGCGTCAACGACGCACCCGCGCTCAAGCGAGCCAACATCGGTGTGGCGATGGGAATCACGGGCACCGACGTAACCAAGGAGACGGCCGACATGGTGCTGACGGATGACAACTATGCCAGCATCGTGAGCGCAGTGGAGCAGGGCCGGGCGATCTATGCCAATATCCGCAAGTTTGTCTTTTATTTACTGAGCTGCAACCTGGCGGAAATCACAACCATCTTTATCGCCACGCTGCTCGGCTGGCCCAGCCCGCTGACTCCCATTCAGTTGTTGTGGCTCAACCTTCTGACCGATGGCGCCCCGGCCCTGGCCTTGGGAGTCGAGAAAGGGGACCCAGATATCATGGAGCGGCCGCCGCGCCCGACAGACGAGCCGATCATCAACCGGCATATGAGACTGGGCATGTTGGTTCAGACCCTTTCCATTACGACGGTGGTGTTGATCGCCTACTGGCTGGGAATGAAAGAGGGGGAGATGCTCCACGGAGTTGGCTCGGCCGGGGCAATCAGGCTAGCACGGACGATGGCTTTTGTCACCCTCTCCTCATCAGAGCTGTTCCGCGCCTATACTGCCCGCTCTGAGTACTTTTCCATGTTTGGGATTGGCGTGTTTGGCAACCGATACATGCAGTATGCAGTTGGCGCATCTCTTCTCTTGTTGATGGCAGTCGTCTACGTCCCATTCCTCGGTCCCATTTTCGACACCACTCCCATCACCCCGCTGGAATGGGCAGAGATGCTTCCGTTGATTCTGTTCCCCTCGGTAGCGGCCGAGCTGACAAAGTGGTACATGCGCGGTCACATGAACAAGCCCGCCGTGGCGGCTGATGCTGCGTGATCCCGAGAAACGGCAGGTCCGCCGACAGTGTCCCGAGTCAACTGAGTCGTCGATGGGCGGGACCATCAACGGCTTCCTGACCGAGATGGCGGCGCAAGAGCCCGCCGCCTGAGGTGGTGCATGACCGGCCGGATTCACCCGGTTGTGGCTGATCACTAGCAGAGTGCAACATCAAAATGGACGGCGCCAGCTATCGTCGCATCGTGCTCTCTCCTCACCTGGATGATGCTCCGTTGTCTTGTGGCGGGGCGATTCACCAGTGGACGGCCGCCGGAGAACCTGTGTTGGTGGTAACATTCATGACCGGAGATCCTCCGGACGGCGATCTCTCCCCGTTTGCTCATGCCCAGCATGCCGGCTGGCAGTTGGAGGCGCGAGAAGCCTACGTTGCTCGCCGTGCCGAAGAGGTCGCTGCGCTTCAGGTGCTGGGCGCTGATTACCGCCACGTCGGCTTGCTCGATTGCATCTACCGGGCAGATGATGCCGGCTCTTTCTATAACTCGGATGAAGCGATATTCGGTTGCATTCACCCGGGCGACGATCGACTGGCAGAGGAGATGGCCCGCCGATTGGTTTTACTCGGGCCTTTGGAATCAACGACGGACGTGTATGCCCCATTGGCAGTGGGAAATCACATAGACCATCAGCTTGTGCGTCATGCGGCCGAGCGATGGCGGGGGCAGGATCTGATCTACTATGAGGATTTCCCCTACGTTGGAGAGGGGGAGGCCGAGGAACTGGATGCCACCCCGCTCTTGATCCCGCTATCCAAAGAGGATATCGCGGCCAAGATCAAAGCGATCGGCTGCTACCAATCCCAGATCCGCTCTCTGTTCCGCACTGACGCCAGAATGGAGAAACAAGTCTGCGCCCACGGCCGGCACGCCAGCGGCGAGAACGGCTGGGCAGAGCGATACTGGCAGAAAGTGAGCCAGCCGGCGCAGTCGGGCTAGACCACCTCCGGTCGCTGTTGCGGGCAGCCGTGCTGTCGCTGCCAGGCGCAAAGCGGACTCGGCCCGCCCACGCAGAACAGAGAGGGAGGTTCCGGGCCAGTGCCTACTGCAAGGTGGTCAGCCGCTCCACCATCCCCCGGATCACGTCAAACCCGCCCTTCCAGAAATCGGCCGATGTCATGTCAACACCCGCCTCTGCCAGGATGTGCTGCGGACTAGCCGACCCGCCATAAGAGAGCATCTTGAGATAGCGGGGAATAAACGCCTCGCCATCCTCTTTGTACCGCTGGTACAGGGCAAGCACCAATAGCTGGCCAAAGCTATAGGCATAGCAGTAGAATGGCGTCTGGTATATGTGGGGAATCGAGACCCATTCCCAGTGAAAGCTCTCGTCGACCTGCACCGCGTCGCCGAACTGCTGGGCAAGGTTCTGTAAGTAGGCACCGCGAAGGTCATCGGTCGTCCGGCCCTGGGAAATCATGGCGTGGGCCTCGCGCTCAAAGAGAACGAAAAAAGCCTGGCGCAAAACGGTCGCATAGGCGTCATCCAGTGCTGCTGCCAGAATGTTCCGCTGAACAGCCGGATCCGACTCTTTCTCCACTAGCCGTTCGGTGAGTAGCATCTCGGCAAACACCGATGCCATCTCTGCCAATGGAAGGGAAGAGTGAAAAGTCAGGATCGAGTGCTCGCCAGCCATCAACGCGTGCACAGCATGGCCCAATTCGTGTGCCAGCGTCGCCACGTCGCGTGCCTTGCCGGTATAGTTCACCTTTACCCAAGGGGCCACACCGGGCAACATGCCGGCACAGAACGCCCCGCCTTCCTTGCCCGGGCGGATCTCCGAGTCAATGTGCCCCGCGACAAACACCGAGCGCGCATGCTCCGCCAATATCGGCGCAAACGAGTGGAGGCTGTCCAGGGCCATCTCCACTGCCTGCCCATAGGCGTAATCCTCGTGGGCCAACTGCAGCGGTGCATAGATGTCATAGCGGCGCAGCTTTTCCATCCCCAGCCAACCGGCCTTGAGCTGAAAATAGTCCTGAAACACGGCTGCATTCTGCTGGCAAACATCGAGAAGCGTATTCACCACCGAGTCCTGGATGTCATTACCCAGATTCCTCACCGAGATTGGGGACTCAAAGTGACGCAACCTCATATTCTCGTTGCTCCAATCACGCGCGCAGTGGACGTAAATCTGGCCCAGCAAGGCGCCATCCTCGGCGTAGACTCGGTTCAGTTCACGATAGGCAGCTTGGCGGATTTCCGGCGACGGATGGTAATAGTACGCCGACAACTCGGAACGGGTCATTTCCTTCGATTCCCCATCCACTGTCAGCCTATAGCTGTATTTGTTGGTGATCATATCGTACAGTGTGGTCAACGCCTCCACGCCATTGACATTCTTGAGATTGATGATCTTTTCTTCCGGCTCGGACAGGGTATGAGGCTTGAAGCGGCGAAGCGTTTCGAGATAGTAGCGCCAGTCACCACTGGTTTCCAGCAGCGGAACGGCAGTGTCGCAGTCCAGCCCTTTCCACCAAAGGGTAAAGAACAGCAAACGGTTCTGAACCTCTGTGAACAGCTCGTCCATTCGCCCCTTAAAGGCAAGCGCTTCCTGAGATTGGGTGTCAGCGGCAAACCAGAGTTGCCCATAGCCCGCCATGCGATGGTGGAATTTGGTGATCGATTCGTACAATCGCATGAGCTTGGCAAAGTCATCCACGATGATGTCATCCGACAGCCGCTCGCGCCAGGTCTCCATTTCAGCGACGAGGTCCTCCAGCTCAACCAGCATGCGGTCGAATTCTGTCCCGCGGATTACTGGCAGCAGCTCGTCTAATGACCAGGCAGTTTGCTTAAATTGATCTCTTTTCATGGTCTCTCGCTTCCTTGGGCTGATTGGATTTGGATTGTGCCAGGACAAGAACCGAATGTCAAGTATCCTGCAGGAGGATGGGGCAAAAAACACCCTCCCTACCGGTATTCCTTTTGCGGCGGGAACGTCATCATGTCAGATTGTCGACACTCTCTTGCAGCCAAAGCGACCACTCTGCTGGCGCTGGGCGGCGGCCGTAGAACACATTGTCCATCTGGAGCGCCAACCAGCGGGCCGGAGCAGAGCGTGAGATTGCCCAGCGCGTCAATCCGTGCGGGACAGTGTCTGGATGGGAGTAGGGACAGACGGCCAGACAGCGGCCGCAGTCGGTACCGACGGTGACCCAGTAGTGGAAACAGGTTGCGTCGTTGATCCGCCAGCGTTTGACCCCATCAATCAGTTGAGCGTCGCCAAAGGGGATGGACCGACTGGGACAGTTCTCGGCGCACTTGCGGCAGCGCCGGCAAAAATCCAGGACGGACGGATCGCGCGTCGGCTGGTCAGGGGTCAGGGGCAGATCCGTTGTCACCACCGCGATCCGAACTCGAGGACCCAGCCGGCGATCCATCAGCAACCCCATCCGGCCGATTTCGCCCAGGCCGGCATCTCGGGCTACCAATGGACAGATTACGCCATAGTCGCCATCTATGTGTGCTCGCGCATCATACCCGAGAGACCGGATCAGGTTGGC
>DAOUVM010000182.1 GCA_030667645.1 Ardenticatenales bacterium
CACGATACGCCAAGGTTTCTGACCTTGGTGGGTGGGGACACGGACCGGCTCAAGCTGGCGACTCTCTTTCAGATGACGTTCCCCGGTGCTCCCTGCATCTATTATGGAGACGAGATCGGAATGCGGGGAGGGAACGAACCGGCCTGCCGGGGCGGGTTCCCGTGGGACGAGTCGCGGTGGGACCTGGATCTACGAGCCTATGTGAAGCGGTGCATTCGGCTGCGGCACGACCACCCGGCGCTAAGGCGAGGGAGCTATGCCAGTGTGTACAGTCACCAGGGGGTATATGCGTTTCTCCGCCAGTTGGACGACAATGTCCTGCTCGTGGCGTTGAACGGAGCGGAAGAGGCGCGCGTGCTGAACCTTCCGGCCGGCGGCGTTCAAGACGGGACGGCGATGGAGGATGTGTGGACCGGGGAGCGCCTTGAGGTCGCGGGCGGCCGTCTGCGAGACCTGCGCTTGGAGCGATTGAGCGGCCGGGTGTTCAACCTGGCTGGATCTGCCGGTTCACCGTGAGACCGGCAGGGCCGTGCGGCAAGGCCAGCCGAAACCGAACGGGTGGCTAACAGTGCTAATTGGGTGTGGCTGCGCCGGGGGAATCCCCCAGCCACGTCCAGCTCAATTGAGCCTGGGCAGCCTCGGTGCGCTCATAGTATTCCATCACCAATGTGTGGGGGCCGGCCGGCAGATCGACCGCGGCGTACTGATAGCCGCGCATAGGCCACCAGTTCTCGATAACCAGCCTCCCATCCAAATAGAGTCGGACGCCATCGTCAGTGTGGGTGGCAAATTGGTAGCGGCCGCCGGGAAAGTCCAACGTGGCGGTCCACCGAACGCTAAAGCGCTCGGCCGGTACGACCGGGTGCGGCGAACCGAACCGCCAGTCGAAATCGATCTCTGCATCCTCTCGCACCAGGAGCGGTGTGCCGGCTAGATCGGTGCCGTCATAATACTCGGCCTGCCAGGGCCCGCGAGCCATCGAACCAGAGGGCTCGCTCGGGGTCGAGGCGGGTCCGACCCAAAAGTGGATGCCGGCGTCGCCATTGCGCTCAAAGTATTCGATCTTGAATCCGTGGGATCCGCTGAGGTAGATGCCGTCCACATAGTGGAGCTCATTATTCATCACCTCCCATTTATCAATGATGAGCGCATCGTCCAACCAGATCCGTACCCCGTCATCGGAACGAACCGAGAATCGGTAATTGCCCGGATTTAAGACGATCTGCCGGGTCCACCGGACGCTAAAGTTGTCATCCGGCATCCAAGAGGCGGGAGGGGCGGTTCCCCAGTCAAAGTTGATCTCGCTGTCATCGCGGACCAGCGCCGGGCCGCCGGTTAGGTAACGATTGTCATAGTACTCGCCTCTCCATCCGGCCGGCTCTGGCTCGGCCGCCGCCGTACTCAACAACTGCCACCAGACGTGAGCGTGCGCCTCGCCTCCCTCTTCGAAATACTCTACCTTGACCTGGTGGAACCCCTCGCCGAGGGTAATGTCACCCCAGTGGGTGTTGGGAAGTTCTTGATTGTACCAGGCATCCACCAGCAGTTGGCCGTCCACCCACAGCCGGACTCCGTCGTCGGTGCTGGTAAGAAAGCGGTACACGCCGGGGGTGAACCCGAGCGTGTGGGTCCAGCGCACGGAAAAGCGATCGGGTGGGATCTCTTCGGCCGGCGCGTCGTACCCCCAGGAGAAATCGATCGCTGCGTCGGTTCGACTGACGGCCGGAGCGCCACTGAGGTCCCGATTGTCAAAATATTCGGCTTGCCAGCCCTGCCCACCGGTGATCCGTTCCCAACTCAGTTGGACAAGCGCGGCGCCGTCGTGTTCGTAATACTCGGCTCTCATGGGATAAGTGCCCTGGCCCAGGTAGAGGTCGCGGGTCACCCAGCCACCCTGCTGGTCGTACCATTCGTCCACCACCAGCAGGTCACCCACCCAGAGGCGAAAGCCATCGTCGGCGCGGGCGTAAAAGCGAAAAGTGCCGCCCTCGAACCACTCGGTTCGAGTCCAGCGAGCCGAAAAGCTGTCGGCCGGCACGCCACTGCCGGGGGAACCGGCGCCCCAGTCATGGCTGACCGTGTCGTCGAATCGGGTCAGAACGGGCGAGCCGCTCAGAGTCTGGTTCGCAAAGAACTCGGCGAACCACTGTCCGTCCTGCGCGGCGGCCGTCTCGGCGGGCAAGAGCGCCAGGACCAGCAACGTGAGGCACAAAAGGGCCGGATTGAGGCGGACCGAACTGCGACTGGAATCTCTATTCATCGTGGGCTCCCTGGATTCTGTTGTCTCTTACAAGTACTAGTATAAGCGCATTCGGCTCCTGCATCAAGTGCAGCGGATCCCTTGATGCCCCTAAAGGGAGATCGCCTATGGAATGCCCGCTTCTGTGTTCGGCCGAGGGACGGTTCTTCCATTCGTTGCCCTCGCTTCTCGGGCGCCGCGGCTGCGAAATCGGCGGGAATCTGGAATTCGTGATGAATCACCTCCCGCACTGCGATGAGGAGAGCATCGTCCAATCCGACCCGCACTCCCTCGTGGCAAGCCTTTCTCACCACCGTTCACAGAACTGGTTGCCGTTGCGGCCAAGGAGTGTATAATTCTCATCAAGGCATACTCTCGTGAGCGTACGGTAGGCTGTGCAAGTCGGGCGAGGAATGGCCCGATAGGGTGATGACAGAGCAGAACAAATGTGTCATGATCAGTTGTGAGAAGACCCAGGCTCTGGCGTTGGCTGATCATGGTTGACAGTTGTCTGCGAAAGGCTCTGTGGAATGCCAGTGTTACTTGATGATGGGAAAATCCAACGATTGGTTGATGAGCCGAAACCGTTGCCGCAGGAGTTTCAGAAGCGAATCACCCTAAAACCCAAAAGCGGTCACAAGGAGGCCGAGCTTGCAGTTGCGGGAGAGAACGGCTCGGACTTTTCTTTGATCTTGCGCCAGAGTGCCTCCAATCCTCTTGATTTTTCGGTGATATTGGTCTATCGAGTTCCAAAGACGAACGTCTCTATACGGTTGCGAAGGTACAATGGGAAGAGTCACGAACACCGAAACAAACTTGAGGGAGACAAATTCTACGGATTTCATATCCACCAGGCGACTGAGCGGTACCAAGATGAGCCAGGGCTCAAAGAGGACGCGTTTGCAGAACTAACCAATCGCTATGGCGATCTCCATGGCGCGATTGATTGCATGATTTCTGATTGTGGATTTCGACTCCCGCCGGTGATACAGCCAAACTTGCTTTGATCATGGCACTTGAAGCGATAGCAGAAGACTTTAGGCGAAAGGTTTGTGAGCAGATTCGGCTAGAACCCGAGGGTTTGAACCGTTTCCGCATCTTTACGCCGTTTCAGTTCGATGATGGTGACCATCTCGCCATGGTCCTGAAACAACTGGGGGAGAATTGGGTTCTTTCAGATGAAGGCCACACGTATATGCATTTGACATACGACCTTGATGAGAAGAGCCTGCGTCAGGGGACACGACAGCAAATCATCACGGGCGCACTGAGTGCATTCTCAGTAGATGATCGGGAAGGCGAGCTGATGATGGAGATCCGAGACGACCGTTTCGGGGATGGCCTTTTTGATTTCGTTCAGGCGCTGCTGAGGATATCGGACGTAACTTACCTCTCACGGGAGAGGGTCAAATCAACGTTTCTGGACGATTTCACAGCCTTGATTCAGGAACAGGTTCCAGAGCGGCGCAGGGAGTTCGCCTGGCATCATCCCAACCGTGATCCTGAAGGAAACTATCCTGTGGACTGTCGGATTAACGGCCGTGCAAGTCCCCTGTTTGTCTTTGCCTTGCCCAACGACAGTAGAACGCGTGATGCCACGATTTCGCTGCTGCAGTTCGAGCGCTGGGGCCTTCAATTTCGTTCCCTCGGCATTTTTGAGAAACAAGAGGAGATCAACCGCAAGGTGTTGGCAAAGTTCAGCAACGTTTCCGAGAAGCAATACTCTAGCTTGGCGGCGAACACAGATCGAATCAGCCGACACTTGCAGGTAGCACTTGGGGAAACGTAGTTGCTGTCCAGTCTCAGTCCATTGGGGGAGGCGCCAATTCGGCAGGAGTTCTGAAGGTACAAGCCGAGGCGCCCAGCATCCATAATCACCCTGCTTTCCTACCCGAGCAGCCAAGGGGAATCGGCCATGGCCGGGACTAGTGGCGATCTGCCGGGTCCAGGGGGCGCCGAAATCGCCATCCGGCATCTGGGATACGGGAGGGGCGGATCAGCAATCAAAGCTGATCTCGCTGTCATCGCGGCCCAGCCCAGTTCATTGCTGGGCTCTGCCCTTCTTCTTGGTGATCGCCGGGACCACCCGGTTGCTTGATCACGGCCGCTGTATTACAATGGCATCCAGGTAGGAAAAAACGAGTCGGAAGGGAAGGCGAAAGCGGTCGGCTCCGGTTCCAGTTCCGGCCGGAAACGTGAGGCATTGCATGGGGGCTGTCGGGGGAGCCACAGAGTAGGGCGGTCCAGGTTTTGATGTACAGCTCGCAGTGTGAATCACAGGAAGCAGAAAAGTCGAGGCCAGCCGGCTCGGCCCGATTTTGGCGCCTGATGTTCGTATTGTTGGTCGCGGCCGCCATCCGTCTGCCTACCCTCACCTGGCGGAGCCTGGATTTTGATGAGGGCGCAAGCCTGCACTTTTCCAGCTTGCCCTACATGGAACTGATCGCGCATTTCGCGGATCTTGGCCTGGACCGCCATCCCTTGCTCTACTATCTCCTGCTCAAGGCGTGGCGGCAGATCGGCGGGGATGCCGACGTGATGCTGCGCCTGCCCTCGGCGCTGGCGGGGATGTTGACGGTAGCGATCGTCTATCAGCTTGGACGGCGCCGATTGGGCGAGGCGACGGCCGGGTTCGCTGCGTTGCTGATTGCATTGAGCCCACTGGTCATCTATCAGAATCAAGATGCACGCATGTATGCGCCGGCCCTGCTGTTCAGCGTGTTGGCCGTGTGGGCGCTGTGGTGCGCACTAGACAATCCGAGATCGCACATCGGTGCGAAATTGGGTCTGTTCTCGGCCGCTCTCGCATTGGCGGCCTATATGCATGCGATCGCCGCGACGTTGTTTCCTGTGCTCGGCCTGATGCTCCTGCTCGAGCTGTCTCGCGGCCGCCGGGCAGCAGCCTGGGGAATGGGTGCGTTGGCCGCCAGCGCGGCGGTCTATGCGCCGTATCTGGTGAACATTATTCGCACGGGCACTACCGGGAGCGGTGTGGCGACGGTCGACGACTGGGTGAGAACGACCATTGGCGCAATGCAAACGCTGCTGGACTTTCAGTCGACGCTGGGTTCTCCGACCCATCTTGCGCTACTGCTGGGTGCGATTGTGGTGGCGGGAGTGTGGCGCGGCCGGCGCCAGGGTGCATGGGTGGCACTCTGGTTTCTGCCCGTGTTGGCGCTCACTATCCTTGCGACCTTGCGGATGAATTTTTTTCAGACAAAGATCTATGTCTTTAGCGCTGTGCCGCTAGCCATGCTGACAGCGCTGGCGTGTCTTGGCAGGTCGCGCAAGCTTGACTGGCGCGGGGCACTCCCGGCGGTGGCGATGCTCAGCCTGGTGCTCTATGGCCTCTCCTTTCAATGGCGGGCGGGCAACCAAAGAGAGGACCTGCGCAGTGCGGCCCGCTTTGTCGGCGACCACGCCACCGAGAGTGACACGGTGGTGTTGCACCTGGCGTGGTCTCGGTTTGTGTTCGGACACTATTATTCGGATCCGTTTGTCCACCCTTTTGCCAACAACGTGGACTCGACCACGCCC
>DAOUVM010000238.1 GCA_030667645.1 Ardenticatenales bacterium
CTGAAATACTCTATCAGCCCCGTCACCGGGGTTCAGCTCAAGGGGCGCGACAAGCCAGAGACCGTCTACTGCATGTCGATTGGCCGGCCGGCCAGTCCCGCGACCAAGGGTGCTCGCGACGCCGTCAACTAGTTGGCGCACGAAACACGGGGCGACCAGCAGCGGTAGACAGACGGTCAATAGCAAGAACAGATACCTTTCCGTCCCCAGGAGGGCCATGCTAGCCAAAGTAACCAGTTGCGCTGTGATCGGGCTCGACGCGACACCCATTGAGGTCGAGGTGGACACTGCCCGCGGCCTGTTCAGCCTGACGGTGGTGGGGCTGCCAGATGCTGCGGTGCAGGAATCCCGCGAGCGAGTGCGGGCCGCAATTGTCAACAGCGGTTTCTACTTTCCCAACAAACGTCTGACGGTCAATCTGGCTCCGGCCAATATCCGCAAGACCGGGCCCATCTACGATCTGCCCATAGCAATGGGAATTCTGGCCGCGACCGAGCAAATACCACCCGCATCGCTTGATGGCGCTCTTCTGGTAGGGGAGCTTTCGCTGGACGGCAGCACGCGCCACGTCGCCGGTGTACTGCCTATGGCGGCGATGGCGCGGGAAGAAGAGTTGAGTACCTTTTACGTGCCAGCGGCGGATGCGGCCGAGGCCGCACTCATCCCCGGTCTCGACGTCATCCCGGTGAAGGATCTCACGGAACTGATTCACCACCTCAACGGGCTTGTCTCTCTCTCACCCCACCTACACCAGGTGGACCTGGAGCGAGCACCGATCATGACCACTGATTTCGCCCATGTCAAGGGCCAAGAGCACGTCAAGCGGGCGCTGGAGGTGGCAGCGGCAGGTTCGCACAATATCATTATGAGCGGACCTCCGGGCTCGGGCAAGACGATGCTCGCGCGGGCTCTGCCGGCCATCCTCCCCCGGCCCACCATTGAGGAGGCGCTGGACATCACCCGCATCTATAGCATCTGTAACATGTTGCCACCAGGCACGCCCCTGGTCCACACACGGCCGTTCCGCGCGCCCCATCACTCGGTCAGCCACGCCGGGCTGGTTGGCGGAGGTTCCGTCCCCCGACCGGGTGAGATATCACTCGCTCATCGGGGCGTGCTCTTTCTAGACGAACTACCCGAATTCAACAACCGGGCCCTGGAGGTGCTGCGCCAACCGCTCGAGGATAGAGTGGTGACCATCAGCCGGGCAAGCGGAGCGCTGACTTTCCCGGCTAACTTTATGCTGGTGGGAGCCAGAAATCCCTGCCCTTGCGGTCACTATGGCGACCCCACCCGCGATTGCACGTGTAGCATGAGCGCCATCACCCGTTATCAGAAACGGATTTCCGGCCCTCTGCTGGACCGGATCGACATCCACATTGAGGTTCCCCGAGTAGAGTACGACAAGCTGACAGACGAGCGAGCCGGGGAAGCCTCGACCACCATCCAGGCGCGGGTAGAGGCGGCGCGGGAGCGGCAGCGAGAACGACTTGGCGAAAGTGACCTGGTCTGCAACGCAGACATGGGGCCGGCCGAGATCAAAGAATACTGCCGATTGGACGATACCGGGAAACAACTGATGCGCTCCGCGATGCAGCAACTGGCTATCACCGCCCGCGGCTTTCATCGCATCCTCAAATTATCGCGCAGCATCGCCGACCTGGCCGCCGTCGATGACATCCAGGTCGCTCACCTGGCCGAGGCCATCCAGTACCGGCCGCGACTGCAGTGACGGCCGCCGGTCGTTGATGCTCCAGCGATTGACCAGATACACGATATCCCGGGCCTCAGGTGGACGCGCCGGCCGAGATTGGGATAACCCCCTTGCTCGTGCGCCGGCCGGCCGGGACCTGGTCTCGCCTGGAACACCGATACGCAGGTATCATTGTAACTGCTCAATGGGGTCCAAGCCATCTCTCCGTCAGACAGAGTGCCATCGAGGTATCATCGATCCACTAGCTTGCTCCCAAGCTGTCGATAGCCGCTCGTGATGAGCCACCCTTGGCCGATCACGACGCCATCCACTGGGCGGATTCTTGTTCTACTTAAAGCGCGCAAAACAGGAGAATATCATCAGCTTGCAGGCCGCAAGATCCGGATAATTCAAGAGGTGTGGAGACTGGTATGCGCAGTTCAATCATCAAGACCATGGGATCATTGGAATGGTTCCTGTTAATTTTCTTGTCAGTGTTGTGGGGTGGGTCATTTTTCTTTGGCAAGGTAGCCTTGTCGGAATTGCGACCCTTTACGGTTGTTCTGGGGCGGGTCAGTATTGCCGCTATTGCGCTAAACCTAATGGTGCGAGCAACCGGCCATCGAATGCCTTCCTCGCCAAAAGTGTGGGCTGCATTCCTGGCTATGGGGCTGCTGAACAATCTGATTCCTTTTAGCTTGATATTTTGGGGACAGACCCAGGTCTCCAGTTCATTGGCATCTATCCTGAATGCCACCACCCCCGTGTGGACTGTCTTGTTGGCCCATTTTCTAACCGTAGACGAACCGCTTGCGCCAAATCGGCTGGGCGGTGTCTTTCTTGGCTTGACAGGTGTGGTGATAATGATTGGTCTGGATGCACTACAGGGGTTGGGACTCAATGCGCTGGCGCAATTGGCTATAGTGGGGGCAACAGTCTCATACGCCTTTGCCGGCATCTATGGCAAACGCTTCAGGGGAACGCCACCTATTGTAACGGCAGCAGGTCAAATCACATGCGCTACCTTGATGATAATTCCAATTGCCCTATTTGTAGACAAGCCCTGGTTATTGCCGATGCCGGGCTTGAATGTGTGGGGAGCTGTATTGGGATTGGCTTTGCTGAGTACTGCTCTTGCTTATATCATTTACTTTCGTTTGTTGCCTGCCGTTGGTGCCACTAATCTGATGCTGGTTACATATCTCATCCCGGTAAGCGCCATATTCCTGGGAATGACTATCCTGGGTGAACGACTGGACACACGTCATTTCGTGGGAATTGGGTTAATTGGTCTAGGGTTGATGGCCATTGATGGTCGCATATTGAGGATCATCAAGACGTGAAAAGTCGCCAGCCCAATGGCAAAATGCCCCGGCGCCCTGCCTATCCGCCGGCTATGGAAGGCGCGGGGTGATGTTCTTAAAGAGGTCGCCCACAATCTTGCTGACATCTTCCAGCGGTTGGCATCCTCCGACGAGCGAGAGGGTCACCAAGACCCAGAGCAATTGTCCCCTGATGTATCTCACTTGAAGCACTCCTTGGTGTTGTCTGAATCCTCCACCGCCCGGCCCAATGACGCAGATGCAAGCCGGTCGGCGTAGGATTCAATCAACGGCCGACACGCGAGTCTAGCCCTCCACGATTCCGGGATTCCATGCTCTCCGTACACGGCGCCCGCCAACTGCCCGTAGACAGCGGCCGTCGTGTCAGCATCATCTCCCAGGTTGACAGCCAAAAGACAACCTTCTCGAAACGAGCAGCTATGGTGGAGAGCCCACAATCCTGCCTCCAGCGATCTGACCACATAGCCGGTGCCTTTGATATCCGGCGGCTGTCGATCCTTGAATGAGCCGGCCGCAATCTCCGCGATCTCTGGAACTAGCGGGCTAGCTTCCCAGCCGCCGGGAATGGGGCAGTAATGCTCCGCTAGTAGCTCATCCTTGGCGCACCCGCTGACCGCCCCCACCAAAAGCGCCCCAAAGTAGCGGCAGGCGTCCACGGCCGCGGCCGCGGCATGGGTCGTACGAGAGCTCTGGGCCGATCTCTGAATCGCTGTTCGCGGATCCGCAGCGAAATACAGAGGTACCGGGGCCAGGCGCATGATGGAGCCATTGCCGGCCGACCTGGGATGCGAGGACCCACAGTACGGATCTCCAGTTCGTTCAAATCGCAGCAGAGCATCCCGTACCGTGTTGCCGATATCAAAACAGTGCCCCGTGCTGCTCAGGTACCCCTCTCTGTACCAGCGCAGATATCGTTGTAGCTGATCAATGGGGTCAAAGCCATCTCTCTCTAGCAAGCTCTCCGCCAGGCAGAGCGCCATCGACGTGTCATCGGTCCAATGACCTGCTTCCAGGCCAAACGGGCCTCCTCCGACCATATCGTCGAGCGGCTCAAAAGAGCCCGGCGGCCTGAACTCAACCGATGTCCCCACTGCATCGCCGGCCGCCAGCCCAAGGAGAGCGCCACGGTAGCGTTGTCTCTCTTCCATGCTCATCCTTCTTTCGCTTTTCATCCGGAAAAAAGTGCGTGAGCAGGATGTCTCACACAAGCCGGCTCAGAGCATTGGCCAGCAGCCCAGCGATGGGCGGCACGACGAAAGTGACGCCATAACGGATCAGAGCCGCCTTTGGATCGATCAAGGCCATCTCAACCGGCAGACGCGACACGGACCACAGTGACCAAGCAGAGACGAATCCTACCACCGCGCCCAGGCTGGCCCCTGCCTGATAGAGCCCGGCTATCATCGGAAAGACAGCATATGGCGCACCGGGCACCAGCCCACCGACCGCGCAAGCGATAAGAACCCCCTTGGGCCCAGCCTGGGCGCCTATCCAACGGGAAATCAGCTCCTTGGGAACGAGCACCTGAACCAGCCCTGCTATGACAAAGCCCAACAGCAGTATCGGGAGGTTGCGCCACAGGTTGCTCCCAGCAGCCAATACTCCGGCCAGTGGCAGATCGCGCCCTCGCCAGAAAGCAAACACCAGCAATGCCGCCGCCACGGCGGACAGAATCAGCGTTGTTGCATCCATTGACTTGCTACCCCTGCGCAGTCGATTCATTACTCTCAGTCGTCTTTCGGCGAGATGCCGGAAATCCAGCACCTTGATGGCCGTTCACATCCGAAACGAAC
>DAOUVM010000250.1 GCA_030667645.1 Ardenticatenales bacterium
GACACCACCGGCCGGGGTACGAATCCCCAGATTCCGTTCGGTGCACTCGCGTATTACGGCTGAGGACTCGATATCGCGGGGCTCTAGCGGAAACGTGAACTGGACGCCATCGACGTTGCACAGTTGAGCCCCCAGGCCACGCACCTTTTCGGTTACCAACTGCCCATCAATCTGCTCCGGGTAGGCCGCGCCCGTCGGATGGTATTGCATGGTGTCAAGGAACGAGAGTTCCGCCCCGACACGATATCCCAGCACCAGCCCGTCAGCAGTAGCTCCGTGATGATTCGTGCAGGGGAAACCCTGGAAATGGAGCCGGCCGCTTCCGCCGGTGGCTAGGATCACTGCCTTGGCGCGCACAACCAGGTATTCGTTTTTCTCATAGTTCTGCAGCACCGCGCCGGTCACCTGGCCTTGTCCGTCGGTCAGCAGTTCAACGGCCGGGCAGAACTCCAAGACCTGGATATCCGGCCGGCAGCGAACCTCATCGCGCAACGTGCGCATGATTTCGGCGCCGGAATAGTCACGAGCATAGTGCATCCGCTTCCGGCTAGTTCCGCCTCCGTGGATCGTCTCCATCACCCCGTCCGGTCGCTTGCTGAACATGCAGCCCAGTTCTTCCAGCCATTGCACGACGCGGGGAGCATCCATCACGAGTGCTTCCACCAACTCGGGCACATTGGTAAAGTGACCGCCCCCCATGACGTCGAGGTAGTGAATGGCGGGAGTATCGTTGGGCTTGTCGGCCGCCTGGATGCCTCCCTGAGCCATCATCGTGTTGGCGTCCCCCAAGCGAAGCTTGGTGACCATGGTGACCTTGACCCCCTTCTCTTGAAGCACCAGGGCCGCACTCGCCCCCGCCCCACCGCCGCCCACCACGAGCGCGTCAGTCTCCAGATCAACCTTTTCCAGGTTCACCATGTCAGGGGTCAGTATCGGACGCGCTTCCAACACCTCGGCCAGTTCCAGGGGCGTTCGGCTCCCCTTGTTGCGGCCGATCAGCAATTCGCGCATTCCGCCCTCAACGTAATCAGGATGAAAGGCACGGAGCACCGCTTGAGCCTCTTCATGCTCCAATCGGGGGTAGGTTTCCTTGATCCGCATCGCCCGGGTGGCTGCTACCCTGGCTATTGATTCGCGCATTTCAGCGGTATAGGACATAACTAGCACTCCTCTCAATGAGACGTCGGCTCAATCTTCCGACAGCAGTTCCTGCAGTTCCAGATAGTGGTTCGCGACTGCCATCCGGCTGTTTTCCAGTCCAACTTGCATCGCCGCGTCGGGCACAAGGTTGCGATACATGCGCAGCGCCGGGTCTTTTTCCAGGTAGCTCGTGCCACCGTGAACCATGATTGTCTTGTCAATGGCGGTCCGTATCATCTGAGCGGTAAAGAGACGTACCATGGCGGCCTGGTGGTGGGCATCTTCTTCCTCATCCAACAACCAGGCAGCATGATAAACCATGTGGCGGGCGGCGTGAATGTCGGCCGCCATTTCACCGACCATTCGCATTACAGCCGGCCGAAGCGCCAACGGCTGCCCCATACTCACCCAATCCCTGGCATACTCGGCCGACATGTCAAGCAGCCGCTGCGCCATTCCCACGTACCGCGCGCCCATCTTGATCTGAGAGTGAGCGAGGAAATCCGTGCCCAACTCTAGCCCCTTGCCAACCTCGCCCAGAACTGCCCCAGGGGGCAATAGGCAATCCTGCAGGATGATCTCCAGTCCGCCGTTCGTGGCGAGTCCGCTGGTGTCCGGTTCCACCAGAAAGGCGGTCACTCCCTGCTCATCCGCCGGCATGCGGGCGAAAACCACGAAAAAATCATCCTCTCGCATTTTGCGCCCCACCAGCTTGCGGCCGTTGAGCACGTATCCCTCATCGACGGTCACAGCAGTGGTTTGCCAGGCGTCGGGCGCCAGGGCGGCGGAAACATCACGAGACGCCGGCGTAGCGACGACAGGCTCGCGCAGCGCGAGGAGCGGACGCCGGTCGCCTTCAACCGCCGGTTCCAGGAACTCTGTTGTTTGCTGCTCGTTGCAGGCAAAAAGAATCGGGGAGATGTCTCCGTAATCCACCGGAACAAAGGTCTGTCCCAGCTCTTCCTCGATAAGGCATGCGCTCAGCATGTCCAGTTCATCGCCCCCGTATTCCTCGGGCACTGTGACCGCCCAAAGCCCCATTTGGTCCATGAGCTTGTGCTTGAGGTCGTCCTCCTGCTCTGTTGTCAGTTCTCCCTCGTTAAAAAGCGGCATCTCCAATGGCCGGGCATCCTTTTGCACAAAACGGCGCATCATGTCGCGGATCATGATTACTTCTTCGTCGAATCTCAAGTCCATGTGGACCTCCAGGGGAACCGGGTCCTTGCTCAGGCAGGTTCAATATCACGAGCGATGTATGCGGCCTTGAGCTCCTGGGCAGTCATGGCCTTGAGGACCGCGATCTCGCTCTGGTGCTTTCCATCATCAAGCTCGGTGATGCGCTCCGCCAGGTCAGGAGCCGCGGTCTGCACATGACGGGCGTAGAGCCGCCGGCCGAGCAGTCCCACATGGGGCGGAACGAGTTCGGCTGGGCAACGCGCCACGCAGAGACCGCAAAGAATGCAATCAAAGGAGAGATCGGCCAAGGCAGCCATGTCACCCCGCAGGGAAGCGGCGACATAGTCCATGACTTGCAGATCCTGGGGGCAGGATTTGGTGCAAGTGTTGCAGCCAAAACAGTTGATGGTTTCGCCATAGATCGCCAGGAGAGTCGCCGCATCCGGGACGAGATCATCGAGGTGGTAGACCGGTTTCTGGCTGGGGAAGAACGGGATCTGGGCCAGAACCATCCCATCCTGCACCACGGTCTGGCACGCCAGCGCATAGTAGAGCTTGTGATCCCCTGCGAGGCGGTAGACGGTGCCGCAGGCGCCACAAAAGCCCGCCCGGCAGCCGACGCCGTGAGTGAGCTTGTAGCCGGCAAATTCGATGGCCTTGAGCATGGTCAAGGATGCCGGCACCTCGACCCGTTGCTCCATGATCCGAATGGTGACAAAGTCGTCGGTTGGCATACTCACCTCCTAAACAGTGGCCAACAGCAAATCGTAGTAGAGTTGCTCGTCCGAAGTCGCCTTTTCCAGCAGATGGGCCATACCCTCCACCAGATGGGCATTCACCGCATAATGCTTGATGGTGGTATCCACCTGGGGGCAGGCCAAGACGCAGTTTGCGCAGCGGTCGCAGTCCTCGGCAACCAGAGCCTCGAGGGCAAAAGAGGTACGCTGCTCGGTGCGGAGGCGCCGGGAAGGCTCGCGGGCTAGCACCGGGCAGACATCAATGCAGTTGCCGCAACCGATGCACCCCTTGAATCCCGCCAGGTCGGGGACATCCTGGAAGGTATGGGAATGGCCAAATCCGCTGGACAAGAGCCGGCACCGGCCGACTGGCGGCTGCTGGGTGTTGAGCACGAGGTCCAGCACATGCTCAATCTTTTGGATATCAGTTTGGATTGGTAGTGGCATGACTCTATCCTTCCAGATCTATACCATCATCAATGCATCTACCTGGGCCATCACCTGGCGCGGGGTGAAATGGAGCAGGGTGATTGCATTCGATGGGCAGATGGCGGCGCACGCGCCGCACCCTTTGCAGAGCACCACGTTGGCGCGCATGACGCCCTGGCGAACATCGAGCGCGAGAGCCCCATATGGGCAGACCTCTTCGCACATGCCGCAGCCAGCGCACAATTCCTCCTCCACAGTGCAGGTAGCGGATTCCACTTTGACCAATCCGCGGGCAAAGGGAATCATCGCCGAAGCCGCGGCCGCTTTCGCCTGCGCAATCGTGTCGGTAATGTCCTTGGGTCCCTGTACGCAACCAGCCAGAAAGATGCCATCAGACGCCGTGTCCACCGGCCGCAATTTGGGATGCGCTTCAAGCAAAAAACCATCGGCCGATTGCGAGAGCTTGAGCAACTGTGCGATCTCGGCTGTTTCGGGTCGGGGGATCATTCCGGTTGCCAGCACAACCAGGTCGGCTTTCAGATCGGCAAACTCTCCCAGGAACGTGTCTTCCACTCGGACCACAAGATGGTCGTCGCGGCGGTTGATTTCGGCCGGGTTTCCGCGGCGATAGTTCACCCCGCTCTCGCGGACCAGGTCGTAATACTCCTCAAAACCCTTGCCGTGAGCTCGGACATCCATATAGAGAACGGTGATATTGGCGCCGGGCAGTTTCTCCTGAGCCAGGTGGGCGTGCTTGGCAGTGTACATGCAGCAAACTCGCGAGCAGTAGGGGTTGCCCACGGTCCTGTCGCGCGAACCGACACACTTGATAAAGACCACGTCTTTGGGTTCTTGTTCGTTCACCCGTATCTCGCCGGCCGTAGGGCTGCCAGGAGAGACCATGGCCTCGAACTCCAGCGCGGTGATGACCTGCGGATAGTGTCCATACCCTAGCTCGGGCTTGAGCCGGGCATCAAAGGGGGAATAGCCGGTAGCGATGATGATGCCGCCAATCTCGACCTGGCGCGTATCTGACGCGTCATCGATGCCGGTCTCAATGATGGCCTCAAAGTTGCCCACATAACCGCTCACTTGAGTGACGCGGGAGTTGAGAAAGACAGTCGCATTCGGTTGATCCATCAGGGCGGTGATGGCGGGATCCAGCAGCTCACCGGC
>DAOUVM010000090.1 GCA_030667645.1 Ardenticatenales bacterium
CGGCGGGTTGCACGGCGTAGGCCTGCGGCATGCCCTACGCAATGGAGCGTCGCTGGCTCGAGGCTGGCTGCAGGCGCGCCGTCATGTGAGACGGTTTCGTCCTGATGTGGTGCTGCTCACCGGCGGTTATGTCAATGGGCCGGTCGCGTTGGCTGCCGGCGAACGCCGGGTGCCAATAGTCATCTTTCTGCCGGATATTGAGCCTGGCTTGGCCATCAAGTGGCTCGGGCGACTGGCGAGCCGCATTGCATGCACAGCGGAAGCGTCAAAGGCCTACCTTCCCAGCGGCAAAGCGGTTGTGACTGGCTATCCAGTCCGGCCAGATTTGGTGCCGGAAGCGAGTCCGGCAGAGGCGCGGGCAGCCCTGAAACTTGACCCAAAGAGACCGACGATCCTTGTTTTTGGCGGGAGCCGCGGAGCGCGAACGGTCAACTATGCTCTGATGGAGATATTGCCGCAGTTACTGGCGGACTATCAGGTGATTCATATCAGCGGTCATCTGGATTGGGATGCGGTTGTGGAGCGGGCGGGCGAACTACCGGCGGAATTGCGCGAGCGGTACTGTCGATTTCCATATCTCCATGCCACCTCGCCTGACAAAGAGGGTCCGGTGACCATGGGCTTGGCGTTGCGGGCCGCCGACCTGGTCGTTTCCCGCGCGGGAGCCGCCATTCTGGGCGAGTTCCCCGCGTTCGGGGTGCCGTCCGTCTTGGTTCCTTACCCGCACGCATGGCGGTATCAGAAGGTCAATGCTGACTATATGGCAGAGGCGGGTGCAGCCGTACGGTTGAACGATCAGGATCTGTCTGTAGAGTTGTTGCCCACCATCAGCCGGCTGATGGCCGACGCCACCAAGTTGGATCAGATGCGGACCGCTGCCCGCGCTCTGGATCGACCAAGGGCAGCCCGGCGAGTGGCGGACTTGTTGGTGGACCTGTCACGATCAGAGGCCCGGAGGGATTCAGTACAGCCAGGGCCAAGTGCGCTAGGGAGGAGTAGCCGTTGATCTCGTTTCCTGCCTTGTTCTGGGTCATCGTTGTCTCGTTCGGTGTCATCGGCATGATGCGCGGATGGACCAAGGAAGTCATTGTCACCGCTGGCCTGGTGCTTTCTCTCTTTACCCAACTGTGGTTCGGCGATTTTCTGATAGACCTCTTTCGCCCGGACGGCAGCACGTCAGAGGAGTTGATGAGGAGCCAGTTCACGATCCGCTCCGCGGCTCATGTCCTGTTTGCGTTTTTCGCCTACCAGGGGCCGGCGCTGGCACGCCAGGTCTCGGGCGGTCGTTTCGGCGAAAAGGCGCGGAGCAATATCCAGGAATCGCTGCTGGGCTTTGTGGTCGGAATCATCAACGGCTATCTGCTGGCCGGTGCGGTCTGGTCATTTCTGGAGTTTGATATTGCGAAAAAGGTGGTGACGCAATACCCGATGGAGTGGAGTTATCCATTTCCAGTCGAGATAATCTCACGGCCGGGGATAGGAAGCACAGCGTTTGAGATGGTATCCAACATGCCCCTCCCGTTGTTGCAGGGCTGGCTACCGTTGCTGGTTATCGTGCTGTTTCTCTTTGTAATCATAGCGATGATTTGATGTTGCGCCAAGGAATGCACATTCACCTGGTGGGCATCGGCGGATTCGGTCTTTCCGCCATTGCCCGGGTCCTGCTAGAGAAGGGGTATACCGTCTCTGGCTCTGACCAGAACGAATCGGCCCTGCTGGAGGCACTGGCGGCCGAGGGCGCGGTCGTCACTGTTGGGCACTCGGCCGCTGCCACAACCGGCGCAGACTTGATGCTCATTTCGTCAGCGATCCCGTCAGAGAACCCAGAGGTAGTGGCTGCTCGTGCGGCCGGCATTCCGGTGGTCAAACGGGCCGAGTTCCTGGGTGATCTGATGGACGACCAAACGACTGTTGCGGTTGCCGGCACCCATGGGAAAACGACCACTACTGCCATGATGGCCTCGGTGCTGCTGGCGGCGGACCTTGATCCTAGTTTCATCATTGGTGGCCTCCCGATAGGATTGGGGACGAATGCCCGGGCCGGCCGCGGTGAGATCTTTCTGATCGAGGCAGACGAGTACGACCGGATGTTCCTGGGGCTGCATCCCCAGGCGGCTGTGCTGACAACGGTGGAATACGAGCATCCAGACTGTTACCCCACCAAAGGAGACATGATGGATGCCTATCGGCAGTTCGTTGGCAGGATTCCGGCCGACGGATTGCTCGTGGCTTGCCTGGACGACCGGGGCGCAACAAGCTTGGGCCAATCGCGTGAGCGTGATGGCGGTCTGGTGCGCTGGTATGGTTCTGACCCACAGGCAAACTGGAGCTTCTCGCTCTGTGAGGAAAGAGATGGGAGCGACTTCACGGTGCTGAAGGATGGGACAAAGGTCGGGCCGGTCCACCTCCGCCTCCCCGGCCGGCACAATGCTCTCAATGCGCTGGCGGTCATCGCGCTGGCAGACTGGCTGGGAATTCCGCATGATACAACTGTGGCAGCGCTGGCCTGTTTCGAGGGAGTTGAACGCCGATTTGAGGTCAAGGGAGAGGCGAACGGAGTGATTGTCGTCGATGACTATGCTCACCATCCCACTGAGATTGCCGCCACGCTGGCCGCCGCGCGAGCTCACTACAGTGACCGGCGCATTTGGGCGGTTCTCCAACCGCACACCTTCAGCCGGACGCGGGCTTTGCTTGGTCGATTTGCATCCTCATTTGGTGATGCTGACGAGGTCATTGTGCTAGATATATACGCGGCCCGAGAGACGGATGACTTGAGTATTTCCTCAACTGACCTGGTGGATCGAATGGAGCACCCCAGTGCCCGCTACATCGGTGATCGACGTCAGGCCGCTGCCTACCTGGCGGAGCACCTGCAGCGAGGTGATCTGTTGCTCACAATGGGTGCGGGCGATGGATACCGGGTGGGCGAATGGGTACTCGATCTCGTGCGAGCAAAGCGAAATGGGGCAAACCAGGCGTCCGTCGATGGCGCCGGGAGACACGGGCGCGCTCTGATGGAGAGGAATGGATCTGGTGACTGATCGTCCGCGCACCTTGCTTGATGCGATTGTAGCTCGCTTTCGGGAATCGTTTGGCGACGAATTCCTGCTGGATGAGCCACTCTCTCGTCATACCAGCTCCGGGCTGGGCGGTCCGGCCGATGTTTTTGTCACTGTTCGCTCTGTTGAGGGGTTGGTCGAAGCAGCCACCCTTGCGGCGCGACAGGCCATCCCCTTCTGGGTGTTGGGGGCCGGCTCGAATGTGCTTGTCTCTGATGCAGGCATACGTGGACTGGTGATTCGAAATCGAGCGCAAGGGGTGACATTCCGGCACGATGGGCTGGGCGTAATAGCGCAGGCCGAGTCAGGAGCCAGCCTCTCGGCCCTGGTGCGACAATGTGCCAGCCGGGGTCTGGCGGGTTTGGCCTGGGCAGCCGGGATACCCGGCACGGTGGGTGGTGCTGTCGTCGGCAACGCGGGCGCTCATGGCAGTGATGTGGCGAGTTCTCTCAGGATGGTTAGGATCCTGGACGCTGACTTTCAGGCCCGCGATTACGAGGCGGAGCAGATGGGATTCTGCTACCGTGATTCGGCGTTGAGGCAGGGCCACACCGGCCAGGGCCACAGTAGCCGGGTGGTGTTGGAAACCGAATTCCAGCTCAGGCCCGGATCGGCCGGTGAGGTGGAAGCGGAGGTGGCTCGAATCATGACAGATCGCAAACAGACCCAACCGGCCGGAGCCAGCATGGGCTGCATGTTCAAGAACCCGCCTGGCGACAGTGCCGGTCGACTGATGGACCAGGCCGGACTTAAGAGCCTTCGGATTGGCGGAGTGCAGGTGTCGCCCATTCACGCCAATTTCTTTGTTGCCACAGAGGGTGCAACGGCCGAGGAAGTGAAAAAGCTAATGGCAGAATCTTGGTACCGGGTTCGGGATCACTGTGACGTCGAGTTGGAGCCAGAGGTCGAGTTGATAGGAGACTGGGATTGATGATCCCTCGTTGCCGGATCTGGCACGTTTCTAGCAACCTTTAGAGAGGCAGAGACACTGAATGGATACTGCACAGACTATAGAGCAAGGCCGAAAGCAGCGGCCTCCAAGCCGGCAGGTGGAGCGACTGGCGTCCTACCTGGCCGGACCATGTGGCAATGAGATGGGCGATTGCTTTGTTCGCATACCGCTTTCCGGCGGCTCCGCGGTGACCGTCACGTTCGAGCGGCTCAGCGAGGACGTCAACAGCGGGATCCAGATCCCCGTTGAGGAGATAGCGTTCCGGCTGACCGAGATCGCGCACGACCTTTATCAATGGAGCAGGATCACGGTTGGCGGGCGCGCTCAAAGATCTGGAGTGGAGCCGGCGCTCGCACCCAAGACTTACAAGGTGGCTGATGATCGCAGACCCTGGTAAGAGTTGCAGACGCTCCGCGGTCGCATGTGACCTCGGCCTGGGCGTTGCTGGGCGCCGCTATACTCTCGCGCGGCGCCCGCAATCGCTTGACCGAATGCTGTCACGTGAAAGACAAGGCCGCGAACGTGAGTGAACTCACCTCAGCGTCGTGCAACTCGGTAGAACGACTCCCCAAAGACGTCGGCGGGGAGGGGCAACGAAAGATCCGAATCGGCCTTATCTTCGGCGGTCGTTCCGGTGAGCATGAGGTCTCGCTAATGTCAGCGCGATCAATCATGGGTGCCATTGACAGGCACAAATATGAGGTGGTTCCGATTGGGATTACCAAAGAGGGACGGTGGATAGTCGGTGGAGTGCAGGCGTTGGAGAGCGGCAAGGGGCCGCTGAAACCGGTTGCCTTGCTGGGTGACATGGTGATCGGCCATCGAATGTTGATGGAGATACGAGAGGAAGGAAACCGACGCCTCTCCTTGTCGGAGGTGGCAGAGTTGGATGTGATCCTCCCGATCCTGCACGGCCCGTACGGCGAAGATGGCACAATGCAAGGTCTGCTGGAAATGACCGGCATGGCGTATGCGGGCGCCGGGGTGGTAGGATCCGCGGTGGCAATGGACAAGGTCATATTCAAAAAAGTGATGCAGGCTGAAGGGCTGCCCATTTTGCCCTATCATTTGGTGCTGCGTTCAGAGTGGGTGCGAGACGCGCCCGCGGTGGTGGAACGGCTAGAGGCCGCGCTCAACTATCCGATTTTCACCAAACCGGCCAATCTGGGCTCCAGCGTAGGTATCTCCAAGTGCTGGAACCGATCTGACCTGGAGGCCGGATTGGCGGCCGCGGCGCGTTTTGACCGTCGTCTAGTGGCAGAGCAGGGTATCAAAGCGAGGGAAATCGAGTGTGGCGTGTTGGGCAATGATGATCCCATCGCGTCTATCGCCGGCGAGATTGCTCCGAGCCGCGACTTTTACAGCTATCAAGCCAAGTACCTGGACGAGGGGGATGATGCTTCTGATCTGCTCATTCCGGCTCCGATTTCCGACGAGCTGATGGCTCGGGTCCGAGCGTGGGCAGTGCAAGCCTGCAAGGCGATCGACTGCGCTGGCATGGCACGAGTGGATTTCCTCCTGGAAAAAGAGACCGACATCCTCTATATCAACGAGATCAACACCATTCCGGGCTTTACCTCCATCAGCATGTACCCCAAACTATGGGAGGCAAGTGGGATACCGTATCCGGAACTGATTGACCGTCTGATCGAGTTGGCTCTGGAGCGCCGTGCTGACAGGGAGAGAACTGAGATTTTCCATGATGGATGAGAAAGTGAGATGAAGCGTCGCGCATCCAAACGTCGCCCGTCCCAAGCGCGGCGACGACGGAAGTTCAGGGTGACCGTCCCGGTAATCTGGGAATGGGCGCCTCAGGTTGCAGCACGGGCCAAGACGGAACGGCGGCCCCGCCAGCACGTCATCTCGTGGCGTGCGCGGTTCAGGTCGGCCTTGACCAAACTCTGGCACAGCCCGCGCTGGGTGAGCTTTTTGGTTCTGCTTGGTGTTGGGATACTGTTCTACCTGGCGGGCGTGGATACGGCATACTCTGTCACCGACGTGAGGGTGGAGGGCGCTTCCACTATTGCCCATCAGACGGTGGTGGAGGCCAGCGGTCTGAAGGGAATGCACATGTTCTGGCTCAGCCCGGCGAGGGCGGCCGAGCGAGTGGCAGGGGTGCCCAACGTGCTGACAGCAACCGTGAAAATCGCGTTGCCCAACCAGGCGTACATCACGATCGCCGAGCGCACCCCGGTGATGGCCTGGGACCAGGCGGGCGAACGATTCTGGGTGGACGCTGACGGCCGGCTGATGCAGATGCGGCAGGAATCAGCCGATCGGCTTGTGATCCTGTCTCAGGAACCAGACAAGCTGCAGATAGGGGGCCGGGTTCCACCGGAAGTGCTGGCCAGCGCGCTATTGCTCCGTCAGGAACGGCCGAACATCGAATCGCTCTATTATGACCTGAACAACGGGCTCAGTTATCAAGATGGCCGGCACTGGCGGGCATATTTCGGCGTCGGCCGGGACGTGGTCCAGAAACTCGCTGTCTATGAGGCCTTGGTGGCTGATCTCCAATCACGAGCTCTGCAGCCCAGGTACATCAGCGTGATCAACAAGGACAAACCGTACTATAGCCTGGCAGAACCGGGCGAGTGAGGAACGAGGGAGTTGAGAAAAGAGTTGCGGCGCCTCGCTTGTTTTTCAATAGCCTCAGGAGTCTGTGGTGGCATTGGGTGCAGAGGATATAAGACGGCCGGAACGCAGGACAGTCCTCTCGCCGATCGGATCGGAGAGCAGTGATGCAAACAATCGTCGGAATTGATCTCGGCACGACCAAAGTCTGTACCCTGGTAGGAGAGACAGACGACCAGGGTGACCTGCAGGTTGTGGGTGTCGGTGTGGCTCCTGCCAAAGGGATGCGGAAAGGGATCATCGTCAACGTGCAGCAGGCCGCCGAAGCGATTGCCGAATCTGTCGAAAAGGCAGAGCGAACTTCCGGCTACAAGATCACCCGGGCCAACGTGAGCTTGGCTGGTGAGCACGTCTCCTCAACCAACAGCGTGGGTGTTGTGGCCGTCGGCGGAGATGAGGCCATCACGTCCGAGGATGTGGATCGAGCCCTGGATAGCGCCCGCGCCGTCTCTATCCCGCACGGTCGCGAGATCATCCACATTATTCCGCGAGGTTTCACGGTCGACGGACAGGATGGTGTGCGCAGTCCACTGGGTATGCATGCGTTCCGGCTGGAGGTAGAGGCACATATTGTCACCGCGTCGCTAACAGCTCTGCTCAACCTGAGCAAATGCGTGGAGACTGTTGGTGTTCAGGCGGACGAGTTGGTCCTGAATTCGATCGCCTCGGGCGAGGCGGTTCTGACCGATACCGAGAAGGAGATGGGGGTCATCCTGGCCGATATTGGCGGCGGAACAACTGACCTGGCGATCTATATCGAAGGGATGATTTGGCATACCAAGGTGCTGCCGGTGGGGGGAAACCACGTCACCAATGATGTGGCTATCGGCCTGCGATTGCCCTTTAACGTGGCGGAAAAGGTCAAGATTGAGCGGGGCCACGCTCGGGCAAAGGATGTAGAGACGGGCGTCGCCTTTAGCCTCCAACCGTTTGGTGATCAGGGCGCGGTGAGTATTGCCCGCCAGGACCTCGCTCAGGTTATTGAGGCCCGGATGGACGAACTCCTCAATCTCATCCTTCAAGAAACCAGGCGTTCAGGATATGACGGGCTGCTCTCAGCCGGACTGGTAATCTGCGGCGGAGCAGCACAGTTGCCGGGGTTGAGTGCGTTGGCTCAGGACGTGATGGACATGCCCGTGCGTGTGGCGCGGCCGCAGAACCTGCACGGCCTGGTGGATGCGCTGCACAGCCCAGCTTTTGCCACCAGCGTGGGATTGCTGCGCTGGGGGATGCAGGAACATGCCTCACTTGAACCCCGTCGCGGGGGCGGCGAGTGGGGACGGAGAATCAAGAGTTTTATTCGTGCACTATTCCCGGACAATTCCGAATGAGGGAAAGGGGTCTGTGATGACAATCGGTAGACAAAAAACTGATCGTATCGGAAGCTCGGCAAAGAGGGCGCCGGATTTTGATGGACCCGCCCGCATTCGGGTCGTCGGAGTTGGCGGCGGCGGCAGCAATGCTGTGAATCGAATGATCGAAGAGCAGATGCTGGGCGTAGAGTTTGTCGCCATCAACACGGATGCCCAGGCATTGATGTACTCCCAGGCGCCGCGCAGGGTCCGGATCGGCGACAAGCTCACTCGTGGCCTCGGCGCCGGAGGCCAACCAGAGATCGGTACAAGTGCGGCGCAAGAATCAGCCGATGAGCTCTATGATGTGCTGGAAGACTCTGACATGGTCTTTGTCA
>DAOUVM010000276.1 GCA_030667645.1 Ardenticatenales bacterium
AGTAGCCGGGCAAGGGAGGGATGCAGGCGGTCCATCTGCTCGTCTGCAAAGCGCGGATCTGTGGCTCCCAGTTCCAGGTCGGTCACCAGCCCGTAGAAGCGCCACTTCGCACTATCGCAGACCACAAAGCTGCCCTCCTGCAATTCGGCTGCCGGCACGGTCAGGCGCACACGCAGGCCATCCCTCAGATTTCCGCCAACGATGTAACCGACAGTGGATTGCGTTGCTCTTGTCATGGGTTGACCTTCACTTGGTCAATTATATCGAGGTCCGGCATTTCGTCTCCTAGTGCTTCCAGGATGGGGAGCAGTCGGCCGTGGTCATCGCGAAGCTGCGCGATGAGTTCCTCGGCCGCCGCCAGTGCCCATTCGTGGTCATATCCGCGAGCTACGTAGGCTTGCGCGATGTGCGCCACCAACAATTGCTCCACCGGTATATCGCTCATCCTGTGGTGAAGGATCAGACGGAAATGGCCCAGCTTCTCAGTGAATGCGCGGATTTCCTCGTTAGAGCAGAGCACAACTTGGTCCAGGCTGAGGGGCGGCCGAGGAGGAATACGGCGATGGATGATGCCGTGTTCCCGGTATCCGGCTGCGAGGACACTCATCTCGATGGGTACCTGCCTCCGCTGCAGTTGATCCTGGCGTTGCTCTTCCGTCATCCCGGCCGAGATGGCGAGTTGTCTGACCATCAAATCGTCCGCGACTGAGATGTCATGGATCAGGCCAAAGACAGCCAGTTGGCAGTCCCGGGTGTCCACACGCACCAGACTGCCAAAGCTGACCTCATCGGTCTCGCTCACTCGGCATCCGAGCACAAAGCCGGTTGCGTTCGCCCTCAGCAACCGGCCGACGTGGATGGCTAGCATTGATTCTGACATTTCACACTCCAAACATCCGTCGGTTGTGGATCAAACCGTGCGCCGCCTCTTGTTTCTGAGATTACACGCTATTCCGTCATGGTCGCGTGTGCTCATAGCCGGCAGATTACCCACCCGTCAGCGTCTTGAGAAACGATTTATCCGATGTCCGTGGTGTCATTGCTCGGTCCAGCATGGCGCCGGCCAGGATGTTCTCCAGCTCGCGTCGCTGATCCATGTGCACGACTGCTATCTCGTGCGCTCTCGCCAGGACGTAGGGATAGCGGCCGGGCGCCTGGCACTGATCCCAGATGGCGGCCTGGAGTTGTCCTAATCGGCCTGGATCATCTGCCACCCCACGCGGTGGTTCCACGCGAGCGAGCGCTGCGTCGCCCAGCCGACCCACATTGAGGTAAAAGAACACGATCTCCAGCCCAGCGTCGTGCCTTTTCAACTGGGGATTGAACGGAGATCCGCTAACAAAGAGCGCCGATCGCTGACCCGGCTCGAGTCGGTGGCGAAAGATGGCCCGGTCGGGCATGCCTTTGAATCTACGAAGCTGGCTGTTCTGCTGAGTGATCTGTTCCTCAGGTATCGGGGCCAGTGCCAGGAGGCTGGCAACGCCCCGGCTCCCCGGCCGGTCCACATAACCTGCCAACAACACACCGGCGGCCTGGGCTTGCTGCAGTTGCCCCACGAACCAGGCTTCCAGCCTATCGCGCTGTCCTGGTTGCCCCAGGATCCAGAGCAGCAGGGGGCTATCCATCAGCGCCACGACCGGTTCGCTTTCGGCAGCACTCAGGACTATCAGCCTGCTCAACTCTTGCCTATCTCGCTCCCGGTTAATGTCGGCCGCCTGCAGCGCCTCGGCCATCTCGTTGTCCTGCAGTCGCTCTCCATAGAACAGGTCTGGATAGGTGATCTGCGCCGGCGGCTCTCCGCTGCCCGGCTGGAGGTGGATGGCGCCAATGTTGACCAGCGCATAGGGGGCGATGCCGTGCCGGTCGGGATAGATCTGGGATCCGTCGGTGGCGATGATGTGATTCACTGGCTCGGAATCAGCGGGAGGATCATAGGCAGCGCCTATCGGTTCGTTCCTTGGGCTTGCCCCGCGCCAGTTGCCGCCCAGGTTCTCCGCCGCAGTTTCGACCTTTTTCTTCAGCAGGTCAAGCTCGGCTGAAAACTCGTCCAGCCGGGCGCCGGCCTCTTGGGCCAGCAGATCGTACTCGCGGCGTTGCGCGGCCATGGTGTCCGCCGCGCCCTCGATCTGATCCATCAGTTGGTGAATCTCGAGCGTCATGGATAAAGTTCCGGGCTGAGCCAGGGAACCAACGCATACGCCAGGCCGGCTTCAAAGCTGAGTTGGCGGGTCATCAGTTGGTGGGTGAGAATGCCGATGGCTCCCTCGGCATGGTTGGTCAGTTCCCGGCCGGTTAGCTCGTCCATTAGTGGACCCAATTCGCGGCCGGCCAGCACGGCGGAGCCGACCGCCGGCGGCAAGAGCAGCCGAGCTGCGCTCCCCACGCCTTCCCGGCCGGATCGGTCCACTGCCACCACCCAACCGGTGAGAAAGAGTTGACCGTCCACCGGCTGCACACCGCCTTCCAGCCCCAGGCCCAGGTGGGCATCCAGCGCCGCCACTGCGGCACGGGCTCGTCCCCGGGCTCCGGCGATGCACTCGGCGTCACTCATTGGCATTGCGCTCACGCCGCTGGGGACCGCTATGCCGCGGACCTCGGCCGCAGGCCAGGTTTGGGCGATGGTTGTGCGAGCGGCCGCTAACTTGACCGGATTCTCTGAACCGACTGCGATGATCATGTATTTCTCGTGAGATCCCCCTTTCTTGCTATCGTGGCCGCCGAGATCAGAACTCCCCTCTCTCCCCGTTTCCTGTCTGCGGCGCGGAAATGCAGCCAGAACGGCGTCTTGCTGTTTTTCGATCCCCTTCCAATGTTCTGGCAAAGTGCCCGTCAAAGGATTGCCTCGAGGCCGGGATGCTGTAAACGCTAGCCGGCCGTCTCCCGGCCTTCCCAGAAGGCCTGCCGGTTCAATTCCACATGCTTGGGCGGGACGCGGCGCCGAATGACGTCGAGCCAGACGTCCGGGTCTATCTCCAAATGGGTGGACAAGACGCCCAGTACGATAGTGTTCACCAGACGTATGTTGCCCAGTCGTTGAGCCATCTCTAGGGCGTCAACAAAAAAGACCCGGTTCGTTCGCGATCTGAGGGTAGCCTCTATCTCTGCCTGGCTGGGGTACGCAAAGCTGCCGCTGCTCACCGACATGGGGATTAGCTTTTGCGTACTGGCCACCGCGACCCCGCCGGGCTTGAGCGCTCCGATGGAACGGGCCGCTTCCAGAATCTCGAAACTCACCAGAAAGTCAATGGTCCCTGTTTCCGCCATTGGGGAACCGACGTGCTCGCCCCAGCGAACATGGCTGTCCACTACACCCCCCCGCTGGGAAAAGCCGTGGATCTCTGATTTTTTCGCATCGAGACCGGCCGCAAGCCCCACCTGGGCAGTGATGTCAGAGGCGGTGAGTATCCCCTGGCCGCCAACTCCGACGAACAGAAAGTTGGCTCCGGGCCGTTCTGTGGGATGGGTGCTAGTCATGGCGTGTCTCCAGACAGTGCATAGATCGCATCACGAGGGCAGACCTGCAGGCAGACCTCGCAGCCGGTGCAGAGCAGAGGGTCGATCTCTGCTTTGGGTCGCTGTGTCTTGATGTCTAGCTCGGCGCTCTTGAGTATGGCCGGACAGCCAACCCGAAAGCAGAGGGTGCAACCATTGCAGGCGTCCAGGTCTACTGTCACGGCCGTGCTCCGCTGCCATCCCTCATTCATCACGCATTCGCCGTCCACTAAAACCACGGCCGGGCCTTCCTGGTATGCCACCGCATCCCTGATCGCCTGGTCCACTTTCGGGACGCTCATCGCGTCGACTTTCCACACTGCCTTGACGCCCATCCCTCTGACTACTGCCTCGATATCAATCTGCTGAGCCTTTCTGCCGGGCTGGGCGGCGACGCCGCTGCCGGGATTCCCCTGCCCGCCGGTCATGCCGGTTGTGTGGTTGTCCAGGATGACGGTGGTGGTAGCCACCTGGTTATAGACGCTGTTGGCCAGCGCAGGGAGGCCGGTGTGGAAGAAGGTGCTGTCACCGATCACGGCGATCGATTTCTGCTCATTGCCGGCCTGGCGGATGCCGTGCGCCACACCGATGCTGGCTCCCATGCTGATG
>DAOUVM010000287.1 GCA_030667645.1 Ardenticatenales bacterium
GCCAATGGCAGCCCTAATATGGTGCTCACGTTGACGATTGGGAAGGGGTTCCTTGGAATCGGGCGGCGAGTGGAGGTCAAGGCATTCTGCCAAAAGCACATGGTTGACATTCAAGAACCGCCGGTAGGCTGCCCGCAATGCAATTCGGAGCGACCGGGCTTTTCCACACTATTTGATGAGGACGACCTGCAATGATCCGCGCCATCCTCTTTGACTTGGACAACACCCTGCTGACCAACAGCATGGACCGCTTTCTGCCCGCCTACCTGGAGTTGATCTCAGCCCACGCGGCCGATCACATAGAACCCGCTGCACTGATACGGGATCTCTTGGCCGCGACCGCGATAATGGAAAAAAACGCCGGCCCGGCCGTGAGCAACAAGGAAGCCTTCTGGGGCGAGTTCTCCCGCCTGACCGATCTTGACCCCACAGAGATGATCCCCTTCTTCCACCGCTTTTATCGGACCTGCTTTAACGACATTCAAGTTCACACCGAACGGCGGCCCGCTGCGCGGCCGCTGATGGAATGGACATTTCGCCAGGGCTATGCGGTTGTCATTGCCACAAACCCGCTCTTTCCTCTTGTTGCGGTCGAGCAGCGGCTGGCATGGGCCGGAATCAGTATCGAGGATTTCGACTATGACCGGATCACCACCTATGAGAACTCGCACTATTCCAAGCCACACCTCGGATACTATCGGGAGATCCTGGCGGAGGTCGACTGTGCTCCAGCGCAGGCTCTCATGGTAGGGGACGACTGGGAAAGGGACATCGTCCCAGCCCGGCGACTGGGGATGAGAGCCTACTGGGTCTCCTCACCGGGCGCCAGGTCACCGGCTCCGGAGGTTGACATCCCGGCAGCCGATCGAGGCACCTTGGCCGATTTCTGGACCAGTTGCCAATCAGGCTGGCTGGACAAAACCTAGTGCGCGGTCAGTTGCCCCCCACTCAAGTGACACTGCGATTGGCGCAAACCGTCCCCACGCTGCGGGCGCTGACGGCCGGCATAGAGCCGGCCGCCTGGCTGTTCCGGCCGGAGGCCGGCGAGTGGTCCGCTACTGAGATAATCTGCCACTTGCGCGACGTGGATCGTCGGGTCCACCTTCCCCGCCTGCAGAGCTTCTTGACAGAAGATGAACCCTTTATCCCCGGTGTGGTTGCGGACAAGTGGGCGATCGAGCACAACTACCAGGCTCAAGATGGCCCGGCCGCCTTGGATGCACTGGTTGCCGCGCGGGCCGAACTACTGGCCCTACTCCCGGAGGCAAGCGACCCCATCTGGGCACGGCGCGGTCGCCACACCTTCTTTGGCCCCACCGGATTCTTGGAACTCGTCTGCCTGGTGCTCGAACACGACAAGATACACATTGAGCAGTTGCAGGAAACCTTGGGATTGGCGCTCTCTGACTGATAGTTCAAGGAGGACTAGATGAGATTGTTTTTGGATACGGCCAAAATTGAGGAGATTCGGCAAGCGGTTTCCTGGGGAGTGATCCACGGAGTCACGACCAACCCATCCCTCATGGAGCGTGCCGGGACGAGCAACCTCAAGCAGGTGTCGATAGAAATCTGCGAGTTGGTGCAAGGACCGGTCAGCGCCGAGGTCGTCAGCACGGATGCGGAAGGAATGTTGCGCGAAGCCCGGGAGATTGCTACCTGGCACGAGCACATTGTGATCAAGATTCCGGTCACCGATAAGGGGCTTGAGGCCATCAACGTGATGCGCCACTGGTGGGTGGACAGCAGCGGCCTGCTGCACACGGACCCTGACGACGACCCGCTAGATTCGGACAATCAGTTCGCCTGGCCGGTGCGCGTCAACGCAACCCTGGTCTTTTCGGCCGCTCAAGGGTTGCTGGCGGCGCTCGCAGGGGCAGCCTTTGTCTCCCCTTTTGTCGGCCGGCTCGACGATGGTGGATTGGACGGGATGGAAGTGGTCAGCGAGCTGGTAGATATCTTTGACAGCTATGGCATCGGGACCGACGTACTGGCGGCGAGCCTTCGGCATCCCCAGCATGTCATCCAGGCGGCTCTAGCCGGGGCAGACATCGCTACTATGCCATTTTCAGTGCTGAAAAAGATGGTCCAGCATCCATACACCGAGGTCGGGTTGCGCGCCTTTCTGGACGACTGGGCCAAGGTGAGCCAGTGACAGCACCAATGGGATAGCTGGAGCGGTTCTCCTCGCACTTTATTAACTTTCCGTTTTCAATTGTGATTCACGGCTCGGTTTTTCCGCGCCCACTGTCTACCCCTGTGACCCGGTCCTGGCACCTTGCGGCCGACGGTTCGGGGGCGGCGCGCTCGCGAGAAAACAGGACGCGACCCAGCCACCAGAAACGCCCGGTACCGCAGCGCAACGTCTGATGCCGTCTCCCCTTTGGACGGAATAGACGCGACCCGATTCGCCCCACGGTGATGGTGGTAGCCCGCCGCAACCCTCCGCGGCGGGCTACCACTGACATCATCTCGATGCATCGTCAACCCTGATTCTCGCTCCCCTCACTGGAGCATCGTGCTGTCACGAGGTGCAGCCCACACCACCAGGGCATTCTTTGGACGATTGGCGGATCTGTCCGAAGCGATGTGCTAGCCCAGTCCCTGGCGCCATACAACATCGCCTGCATAGCGTTGCCACCCGCGTGAACATGATATTATAATCAGGCCAGCCGGTCTGCGCAGCTTGGTGTCAACACATGGTCGACAATGCTCGAGTTGACTCCTACACAGGATGATTCCTCATCTCGCATTCTCGCAACTGCAATCCCTTCAGGTCGAGCCCTCGAGTGTTTTGCTCGGACTCAGCACCTGTGCCATCGCTCCGGCCAGTTGCCCCAGACTGCATGGCTTTCGTAGCCAGCCGGCCAACCCCTCCGCCCGCAGCCTCTCCTCTTTCATCCAAGAGCCGGTCAGCATCACCGCGTTCACCGTTCGATATCGCTGCCTCAGCGCTTGCAGCAGCGCGAATCCCCCCATCTCTGGCATCACTAAATCGCATAGCACCAGCGCGATCTCGTCGTGATTCTGCTCGTAGGTGTCCAGAGCTTCCCGGCCGTTGGGCGCACACAGCACGCGGTAGTTTAGCGCTTCCAAGGCGTCGCAAAAGGTCTGTCGCGCCTGGTCAGCGTCCTCTACCAATAGAATGGTCTCCCCATTCCCTCGCACCTTGAGGTCATCGATATCCGGTGGCAGCACGTTCAGATCTCACTGGATGGATACGCGGCCGCAATAGCCCTGGCAAAGTCGGTCAGCGTGTCAGCCCGTATCGTCATCAGCGAATTCTGCTCGTCCGCAGACAAGCCAAAGTCAGTCTCAGTCAGTGCCGCTGCCCGGCCGCCGTTGAGCAGGCGGTGAGAAAAGGCAGGATCCAGAAGAGCCAACCCCACTATCCGCTGCAGGCCAGGCCGGGGAAGATGAGACCGCCGGAGGGCACAGTCAGGCGTCGGATCGGTGATTGCTTCCATGATTGCGTCTATCCCGCCTACCCAACGGGTCAGAACGGCGCACAGCCGCCCGAACCACTGTCACCGAGGGGGGCACAGGCGGCAACAGATTGTGGAGCGCCCAGCGAGGCAAGCAGCGCGACCAGGGTCAGCCCAAACAGGGCCAGGCGGGCGTTTCGCGGATCTGCTAGCAGAGCAACGGCCTTTGTACGCAGCGATAACATGATTGTGACTCCTTTACTGGCATCTTCTCGTCCGCACCATCTGCCCGAACAACCAACCACCATCATAGAAGATGACTGTCACAGATCTCTGACAAACCGCTCCGATTCCTGGTCTCCTGAGAAGCAACCCCACCCAGGCAGCCCCCAAAAAAAAGCAGCCGGTCCAAGACCGGCTGCTTTTGCGCTGCCTCGATATCTCTAAACCTAATGACCTCTGATTTGCCC
>DAOUVM010000228.1 GCA_030667645.1 Ardenticatenales bacterium
GGAGGGATTCGGCCCTGGCTGGTCGGCCAGAGAGGTCTGCCAATTGGCTTTGCAGGAACTGCGAAATCAGTTCGTGCTCGCCGGTGACGAGGACCCCGGCGATGTCCTGCGGGCAGCATTGACGGCGGCCAATCTGGCCGTCTACGAGCGCGCAGACAGATATCAGGCGGTGGGGGACATTGGAGCAGAGATCCAGGTCGCCGTCATTGCCGGCGGCAGGTGTATGCTGGCGCAGGTGGGCCGCGGGCTTGCCTTCCTGGCGCGTCGCTCGGGAGAACCTGAAAGGGTGGCTCCGCTGCTCTTGGCCGGTGACGGTCGCCTTTTGGGCCACGCCAAGGAGCTTCCTCTCTTGTCCCCGAAAGCCACCCGGCTTGAGGGCGAAAAGGGAGGACATCTCCGATCCGGGGATGTGATTGTTCTGATGAATGCTACACTGTCGTCCGGTCTGGCAGATGATGAGGTCGCGGCCGCGTTGCGCGTTTCCCCGCTGGAACGATCGGCCGACCGGCTCATAGCCTTGGGTCAGGAACAGGCGGCCGAGGCGGAACTGCTGGCTGTCTTGGTCGAGCTGCCCGGCATTGTCCAGCGAGCTGCCGCGAGTGTTCCCCGTGTTCGCCGGGCGCTGGCGTTCTGTGCTGGGGCACTGGTCCTGTTGAGCCTGCTGTGGTGGCGGATGCTCCCGCAGCAAAGCCGTCCGGATGAGGTCCCGGCGGTCGGGACCTCGACTCCGTTGCCAACTGTCACCATCCTGTTGCCTCTCCCCCAGACGGGCTTGCCCCCATTGCCCACGCGCGTTCGAACCGCGACGCCCACACGGCCGCCGACGAGGCCCCCTATCCCCCGACCGCCTGTGGGTTCAGCCACGCCGGCCGATCTGGCCACCGGCGCCGCGGGATCGGCAACCCCGGATGGGACACCTAGCGTGTCGCCGATCATCGTTGGGGATGAGGTCATCATAGTTGGGACGGGCGGGCTGGGTGTGAGCGTGCGAGCCGGGCCGAACCAGGGGGCTGACCGGCTATTCATTGGCCTGGAGGGCGAACAGTTGCTGGTCATTGGGGGACCGGAGGAGGCGGACGGCTTCCAATGGTGGCATCTCCGAGCATCCAATGGGGAGGAAGGTTGGGGGGTGGAACTCTACCTGCAAAAAGTAGCGGCGCCCTAGTCAGCCGAGCCGTTCCTTCACCGCTTCGGCTACCTGCAGTGGAATGCCCGGCACGGCCGCGATCTGATCGACCGTCGCCTGCCGCAGTTTCTGCAGCGTGCCAAACGATTGGAGCAGAACGGTTCGCCGTTTAGGGCCTACGCCGGGCACCGTGTCCAGAATCGATGCAATTCCTGCTTTTCGGCGTCGTATGCGGTGGTGGGTGATGGCAAATCGGTGTGCTTCGTCTCGCACTCGCTGCACCAGGTACAGCCCCTGAGAACGGCGCGGGAGCAAAACGGAATCCGCTCGGCCGGGCAGGAACAGCTCTTCCCGCTGCTTTGCCAGCCCCGCCACCGGCACCCGACCAAAGAGGTCAAACTCTTTCAGTACCTCGGCCGCTACGCCCAATTGTCCCTTTCCACCGTCCACGAGCATCAAATCGGGTAGGATGGCCCAAGCCGCTTCGCTGCCGCCCGCACTCGTCGAGTCCTGCGTTTTCCGCCATCGCTTGAACCGGCGATCAAGTACCCGCCGCATAGATTCCAGGTCATCTGGCTTTTCCATGCCCCGCACGTTGAACCGTCGATAATGCTTCTTGCGCGGCACGCCTTGCACAAACACAACCATGCTGCCGGTCGTCGCGCTCCCCTGGGTGGTGCTGATATCATAGCACTCGATCCGCGCCGGTGGTTCGGGCAGTTCCAGCGCCGCCTGCAGTTCGGCCAGCGCCTCCACATGGCGGCTCTGGTCGGACTCCCATTGGGCGCGGAGAATGGACAAAGTCTCTGTGGCGTTCTCGGCCGCCATCTTGACCATGTCTCGCTTCTGTCCCCGGCGGGGTACCTTTAGGGCCACCTTTGTCCCCCGTTTCCGTGCCAGCCATTGTTCGATCACCTTGGCCTCGGCTACCTCTTCCGGCAACAGTACCTCTGGCGGTACGTATGCCGCTTCGTCGTAGAATTGCTTGACGAATTCGGTCATGATTGCCTGGGCTTTTTCGTCTTCGGTTCCGTCCAACACAAAGTGTTCCCGGCCGATCAGTTTGCCCCCGCGGATGAAAAAGACCTGAGCGCACGCATCGTTGTCCTGGCGGGCGAAAGCAATCACGTCTTGGTCAGTTCCGGCAAGAGAGACCACCTTTTGCTTTTCCACCACTCGTGTGACGGCCGCTAACTGGTCCCGAAGCTGGGCGGCGGCTTCAAAGTCCAGCTTTTCGGCCGCTGTTATCATCTCGGCTCGCAGGTCACTTGTGACCTGCTCGCTATGCCCATCGAGAAAGTCCATCAGCCTCTGGACCGTTGCGCGGTACTTTATCCGGCTCACTGCGCCTATGCAGGGGCCGCCGCACAGCTTGATGTCATAGTAGAGGCAGGCTCGTTCATCCTTTCCAGAGATATCGCGGTTGCAGGTGAGATGCGGGAACATCTTGCGCAGTAGATCGAGTGTCTGGTGGATGGCCCAGGCCGAGGCGTACGGGCCAAAATAGCGCGAACCATCCTTGTCCATTCGACGCGTGACCGTGATCTTTGGAAAGTCATCCTTCCAGTGAACCTTGAGATAGGGGTAGCGCTTGTCATCTTTGAGCCGGATGTTGTATTTGGGTCGATGTCGCTTGATCAGCGTCATCTCCAGGATCAGCGCTTCCAGCTCCGAGTCGGTGATAATGAACTGGATGTCCTCGACCTCGTCCATCAGCCGCAATACCTTGCGGTAGGTCACCGACTCGTGAAAATAGGAGCGTACACGGTTCCGCAGGTTGACTGCCTTGCCTACATAGAGGACTTTGGCCCGGCCGTCCTTCATCAGATAGACGCCCGGCCGGGTGGGCAGGTTCTTGAGGGATTCCCGCAGCGAATCAGGTACTGACATGGGAACGATTCTAGCAGATCGGATGGCGA
Source organism: Ardenticatenales bacterium (assembly GCA_030667645.1). Taxonomy (GTDB): domain Bacteria; phylum Chloroflexota; class Anaerolineae; order Promineifilales; family UBA4811; genus GLR113. The sequence continues at coordinate 3,046 of DAOUVM010000228.1, forward strand.
GCGTCGAGGCTGTGAAGCGGAAGAGTGTCTCTATGACTCGATTGCCAACAATGAAGCAAATTTCACGGATTCCCACTCTTTTTGACGCCGGTCGACGGCAGCGAGCGGCCGATCCCGACAATTGTTGTTCCGGTAATTGTTTTCCAGTGAAATTTCGGATTCAATTATCGATACCTTTCAGAGGCGTAGGGTGGCATACCGGCGAGCGGGATGAGGATCCAGTCCGATCCATCCATTATTGGCGGTGCGATGTGATTCGCTGGCGTCATCTTGTGTGATCCGGCAACCGGTCAGATAGGGATCTCATATTGTAGCACAAGGGTTCTATCCACGTCAAGTTGCATGAGATGCTGGCACGGGGTCGATCCAGCATGCCGCCATGCCCGACAGGCGCTTTTCCCTGGAAACTCGGCGCATGCAATTGACGGCGACTCGACTCGATGCTATGATGGCGTCTGGGAGGCGCGACGGTGATGATGGATGAGGCCTTGAGAGGGGCGGTGGGTAAAGAGTTGGCCGCGGCCGGACTGACCGTCGGGCTGGCGGAATCCTGCACCGGCGGGCTGATTTGCAGTGAGCTGACCGATCTGCCGGGGAGTTCCGCCTATGTTCTCGGTGCCATAGTAGCCTACTCGTTCCAGGCGCGGGAGCAGTTGTTGGGCGTTCGGCGCGAGACATTGATGGCGTTCGGAGCAGTCAGCGAGGAGGTGGCGCTAGAGATGGCGCGCGGCGCCCGTCGGGCGCTTTGTTCCCACCTCGGCGTCGCCGTGACCGGAATAGCGGGACCGGGGGGAGGGACACCGGCCAAGCCGGTGGGACTCACCTACATCGCCCTCTCAGCCGCCGATGCCGAATTGTGTGAGCGGCACGTGTGGCAGGGCCAGAGCAGGGATGAGAACAGGCGGCGGTCGGCCGACGCCGTGTTTCGGCTGATTTCGTCCTATGTCAATCGACCGGACCGATGCGACGAGTAGACCTGCCCACGGCCGTGGAGGCCCGCTTTGACCAGGATGGAGGCGTCCGAGTGGCGAGTTTCACGTGGCGCGAAAAGCAGTTGCCGGTGGTCGCCGCGGGTCGCACCTGGTTGGACGATGCCGGCCGCCACGTGCTGGTCATGGTGACCGGCGATAGGATATACGAGCTCTTACTGCGCGGGTCCGATATGAGTTGGCGGATCGTGGGCGCCCCGGATTGCGAGGGCCTGGCCTGACTCGCGCCCAGAGTCGGGGACCGGCCGCCTACCTGTCCTGCAGATAGTAGGTCATGTGCTGCAAGTGGGTAACGGGGTCGGTGTACTGGACCATCACGTCGTCGGGAACGCTCAGGGCAATTGGTGAGTAGTTCAGGATCGCCTTGACGCCGGCCTCGGTCAGTTGATGCGCGACGTGCTGGGCTGCGGGCGGCGGGACGGCGATGATGGCCAGTTTGATCCCCCGCTGCTGAATCTCGTCTCGCATCCGTTGATTGTTCTGAACGATCACGTTGCCGATGCGCGTGCCAACCTTCTCGGGGTCGTGATCAAAGGCCGCCACAATCCGGTAACCGCGACGGGTCATGCCTTGATTGTGGAGCAGTGCATTTCCGAGGTCACCGGCGCCCACCAGCACCACGTCCCATACAAGGTCCGCATGCAGTATTCGCCGTAACTGCTTGTTCAGGTGTGCGACATGGTAACCGGTGCCCTGTTTGCCAAACTCTCCAAAATGGGACAGGTCTTTCCGGATCTGAGCAGCGCTGGCGCCCAGTATGGCGGCCAGTTCCTTGGATGAAGTGATCTGCTGGCCATTCGACTCGAGGTGGCCCAGCGCTCTGAGATAGAGGGGAAGACGGGAAACGGCAATGTCCGGAATGTGAGGGGTCACCCGTCTCTCTCCTGCTGGATTGACTCTGGTTCGGCTCATCAGGCCAATATTCATGAAACGAAAAACACCCGACCAGCGGGCGTTCCGGGCGCTGCATGCGAGGAGGCGACGACCGGATTTGAACCGGTGA
>DAOUVM010000079.1 GCA_030667645.1 Ardenticatenales bacterium
ACCCCGCCCATGACCCCACCAATCTGGTGCAGGTGCGTTTATTCAATGACCGTTCCCGGCCGGGCGTAGCCGCGCTGGATGATAGAGTTTCCGTGATTAGAGACTACCTGGTCACCTGACCAGTCTCCAAACTCCCCGGTCGGCCGATGCGCCGGGGAGTTTTCTGTATTACTCTGCTAGTACGAATCGAGCAGAGATACATCAGCAAACAGAAAGGAGCATAAGAATGGCACAAAATTCGAGCAAGAAGGAATACTCTCGCAAGACCGCGTATTACGCGGGGGCAGGGCTGGCCATCGGGGCCGGCCTCGGCATGGCCTTTGGCCAAATGCGGTTCGAGAACCTGGCGTTGGGTTCCGCTATCGGCATCGGTGCTGCAGTGGGCCTGGTGCTGGGCGCGGCGATAGATGCGCATGAAAGGAGATAAGGTTATGGAATCGCGAAAACAACCATTGTTAGGAGTTGTGTTGATATCAGGTTCCTACTGTGTGGGCGTGGCAACTTTGATTGTTGCGATGTTCTTGAATCACGAGCAAGTTGGCGCCCTGATTGCCAACGTGCATGGCGTGCCTGCTCTGGCAGGATTTCCGATCCTGATCCTGACCTGTATGGTTGGCGCCCTGGTTGCGATTGGGCTCTACAGGATGACCTCGTGGGGCTACTGGCTCACCCTGGTTTACGCCTGCTACCTTCTGATCGTCCCTCCCCTTCTCGTAGGAAAGGATGCCTCGCTCTTCACCAATCTCACCTGGCCCTTGACTATGGTGATCTATCTCGTTCTCAGGAGAAAAAAGTACTTTGGCACCCAACAGCGCAATTAAAAAGCGCCGCACCGGCGGGGATGGAGCGCCAGCCGAATCCCCGCTAGTGAGCTGGGTCGCCAAATGCGCAACGGCGACACGAGACAGGCTCTGACGAATGATCACCCATGTTAGCCCGCATGACTTGCCAGAAGGATAACCGATATGAAGCTACTCATAGTACGCTTTCTGTACTGGCTCAAGGGCCTATCCGAGGACCCGGTTGATTTGTTCAAGGCACTGGCCGTGAAAGAGGCCGACAGAATCCTGGAGATAGGTTGCGCAACTGGCTATCACACCATGCCGCTCGCCGCGACAGCGTCAAACGGCATGGTGTATGCGGTTGATATCTGGGAGGAAGGTCTTGCACACCTCAAACGTACCGCTCGATTGGCCAAGAACATCGAGATCATCTGCCAATGTGCTCAAGCTGTCGATCTTTCCAATTCGTCATTGGACAAGATAGTATGCATGGACACATTGCATGACATCCCTGATCCAGAGCTGGCGGTAAAGAGGTGGGTGGCATTTCTCAAGAGAGGGGGAGGGCTACTATATCGAGATGCAGTCATACCTGCCGAGAGAATACCAGCGTATTCAGATGGAAAGCTGCTTCCCATGGGGACAACCGAGGGAGTCCACATTTTCACCCGTCAGCAATAGATGCACCGGACGCTACGGCATTGGCGACACGCGATCTGCCGCTCGCGGGACGCCTGGGCGTGCACGATAGACCCAACGATGCCCCAGTAGTAGCTGCGCCGGAGGCCTGCATAGCCAGAGTCGGCCATATAGGGTACACTGACGGCATCCATCGGTCAAGGGGACCGATGCTATTCTCGCCTGACGCCCGAGAAGATGCATAGACCTGCAACGCTCGCCGGCGTCCAATCAGGAGCTAGATGATGGACTCTTTGCCCCACGTGACACTCCAGGACGTATACCGGGCCCGGAAGCGAATTGCAGCCATTGCCAGACGAACCCTATTGATCGAAAGCCAGCTACTGACCGATCGAGCCCGGCCGGCTGGCCCGACCGACGTTCATATCAAGCTGGAGAACTTGCAGGCCACCGGATCGTTCAAGCTTCGGGGAGCGGCCAACAAACTACTCGGTCTGACGGCCGACGAAAAGGAGCGTGGGGTCATTACCATTTCGACCGGCAACCACGGGCGCGCGGTCTCTTATGCCGCGCGGCGCCTCGGAATCCACGCGGTCATCTGCCTGTCAGAGGGAGTCACCCAGAGCAAGCTGGCCGCCATCAAACGACTGGGCGCTGAAGTAGTGGTACACGGCGCGACCTATGATCAGGCCGAGGAACAGGCACTCCGCTTGCAGCAAGAGCGGGGACTGACCATGATCGAGCCCTTTGATGATCCCGACATCATTGCTGGTCAGGGGACGATTGGATTGGAATTATTGGAAGAACTGCCCGACATTGACACGGCCGTGGTGCCGCTTTCCGGTGGGGGGCTCATCTCCGGCATTGCCCTCGCCCTGAAATCAGTTAATCCCGCGATTCGCGTTATTGGTGTCTCTATGGACCGCGCTCCGGTCATGTATCACAGCCTCCTGGCCGGCGCCCCCATCCAGATGGAAGAGGAAGAAACCATCGCCGACGCACTGGTGGGAGGCATCGGTTCGGCCAACAAGTACACCTTCCGCATGGTTCAGCACTACGTGGACGAGACTGTTCTGGTTTCCGAAGAGGAAATCGCGGCCGGAATGGCCTTTGCCTTGGAGGAACATCACCAGGTGATAGAAGGCGGCGCTGCGGTCGGGATCGCCGCTCTGCTCCACCAGAAATTGAGCCAGGTGGGGAATCACGTTGCCGTGATCGTGAGCGGGGGTAATGTGGCCACGGAGCGGCTGCTGGAAACAGCCGGATGGGCTAGGATACCTGGTTGAGAATCCATTCGGGGCCGCGCCTCGGCTGGAATTCCGGCGCGTTCTGTGGTACAACTGGCCCTGCCTTGACGGCACTCAAGATTATCAGATCGACCAACTCGGGAGACGAACATGATTGTGTCAACCGGAAGCCTGTTTGAGATCGCCTACGGCCGGTTCGCAGTCGGGGCATACAACATCAACAACATGGAGCAGGCCCTGGGACTGTTCCAAGGCAATCTACAGTCCGAGGCCCCCTTTGTCGTCCAGATCTCTCGCGGGGCGCGCGATTATGCCAACGTCAAAATGATAGAGGCAATTATCCGAGCGGCCGAGGAGATCCACCCGGAAGCCATCTTTGCCGTCCATCTGGACCATGGAGACGAGGAGACCGCCCATGATTGCATCGACTCTGGCTTTTACAACTCGGTGATGATTGACGCCTCGCACCATCCGTTCGAGGAAAACATCACCATCACCGGGCGGGTGGTGGATCGCGCCCATGCCAAGGGGATCAGCGTCGAGGCCGAGCTGGGCATGCTGGGCGGTGTGGAAGAGGATATCAAGGTAGACGAAAAACACGCCATGCTCACCGACCCGGACGAGGCGGCCGAGTTCGTCCAGCGTACGAACTGCGACAGCCTTGCTGTCGCCATCGGCACCAGCCACGGCGCCTACAAGTTCAGCGGCCGCAAAGGGCTCCACTTTGAACGGCTGGCAGAGATCCAGCGGCGGCTCCCCGGCTATCCGCTGGTCATGCACGGCTCGTCCTCTGTCCCGCGGGAAGAGGTGGAGCGGATCAATGCCGCCGGCGGCGCCATCCCGTCCTCCGCCCGTGGAGTCAACGAAGACGAGTTCGCGAAAGCGGTTCCCCTGGGTGTAACCAAGGTTAACATCGACACTGACGGCCGGTTGGTCTGGACCCGTGTTCACCGCGAGTTCTTTCGTGACCACCCGGAAAAGTTCGATTTCCGCGGCCCGGGCAAGGAATACGTGGCCGAGTATGCTCGGTTCATCGCCCACAAGAACGCCAAGCTGGGCAGCGCCGGCCGGTTGGACGAGGTCCAGGCTGCGCTGAACTAGGATCATCCCCCGGCGCGTTGAACCCGGCGAATCATGAACCTGAAACAGCAGGCGGCCGCCCGAACCCTGGACTATGTGCGCAGCGGCATGACCTTGGGGCTGGGCACCGGTTCCACTACTGCCCACCTTGTTGACATGCTGGGGGAGCGGCTGCACACGGGAGAACTGCAAGATATCCGAGCCGTACCCACCTCTGAGAGGACGGCCGCCCAGGCCCGCACGCTATCCATCCCACTCACTACGCTGGCAGAACTTGGACGCCACCGGGGCGCCGCGCTGCTGGACCTGGCGGTGGATGGCGCGGACCGGGTCGACCCCGACCTCAATCTCATCAAGGGGCTGGGACGCGCCCTGCTGCGCGAAAAGATCGTCGCGGTACACGCGGATCGTTTCCTGATCATCGTGGACGAGTCCAAGATGACACCGCGACTGGGAGATAATTGCCCCGTGCCAGTAGAGATCGTGCCATTCGAAGCAGAGGCTCACGTGCGTTGGCTCGGTACGTTGGGTTGTCACGCCGAGCTGTGGTTGGAGAAAGACAACTCGCCGGTCGTCACCGACGATGAAAACTATTTGGCTCGCTGTTGGTTCCCTGACGGAATCGCTGATCCCGTCGCTCTGGCCCGCACGCTCGCCGGCCGGCCGGGCATCGTCGAGCACGGGCTCTTTCTGGGGATGGCAGATGCAGTGATTGTGGCCGGTTCGGAAGGGATCCGGATCCTCCAGGCGAGCGAGGCCGGCAGATGAAAGCTATCGAGGTTCTTCCGCCGTTTTTCTCAGGTTCTCGGCCGCCGTCATTGGAGCAGAGATCATGACAGTTAGGATCGCACCCTCAGTTCTCTCGGCCGACTTTGCGCGCCTTGGCGAGCAGGTCCAGGAAGCGCAAGCCGGCGGGGCCGACTGGATACATGTGGACGTGATGGACGGCCACTTTGTGCCCAATCTCACCATCGGACCCCTGGTCGTCCGGGCCCTACGGCCGCTCACAACCCTGCCGCTGGACGTTCATCTCATGATCGAACGGCCAGAGCTGCTCATCCATGACTTTGTCCAGGCCGGGGCGAACCGGATCACGGTTCACGTGGAGACCTGCCCCCACCTGCACCGCACGATTCAGCAAATCAGGGAACTGGGCGCCAGGCCGGGTGTCACCCTCAACCCCGCAACCCCGCTCAGTGCACTGGAGGAAATTCTGCCGCAGGTCGACCTGGTGCTGATCATGTCGGTCAACCCGGGCTTTGGGGGGCAGTCCTACCTCCCCAGCAGCACTGCCCGGATCGCCCGCCTGCGCCGGATGCTGGACGAGCGGGGCTTGGCCGGCGTCGAACTGGAGGTGGATGGGGGCATCACTCCGGACAATGCGGCTGAGGTAACGGCGGCCGGGGCAACCGTACTGGTGGCCGGTTCGGCCATATACAACCAGCAAGCCACCGTCGCCGCCAACATCGCCGCGCTGCGGCGACAGGCTTAGAACGGCCAAGAACCCGCGCATTCAGTGCGGCCGGCTTGCTGGGCTCGCAGTGAAACACCGACTCTGCCTCCAGCGGGCGCGCCAAAGACAGGCGAGTCACATGGGGCGCAGGGGACGACCGGCGTCTGGAGCATCTTGGATCTCTGACCCACTGCCCTTGGTCAGGACCGTCAGGCAGCCCAACAGATGTGGCGTGAGGCGCGATAATCTAGTGTTCGCCCCGCCCTACACGCTTTCAACGATCTTTAGCAGCGAGAGATCGGGCAGAGACAGAACAACGAACGACGGTAGGCCGAGTCGTTTCCAAAAGCGCACCGGCTCTGCGCCCACCACCCGCGAGACAAACAGCGTGATCACGGTCCCGTGACTGACAAGGGCCGGGTTGCGGTCCGGGAATCGCTCAATCACGCCAGACACCGCCCGGGCAAATCTCTCATGGGCCTGATCGGCCGTCTCGCCGCCAAACACCAACTTGTCAGGATCCTGAAACACGCGGGCAACAAGCCTCTGGAACTCTTTGCCGTCCTGGAGGAACTTGACATCCCGCCGATCATGCTCGTGCAGGTCCGGGGCCGTCTCCAGGGGTCTGCCCAGGCAATCAGCCACGATCCGCCCCGTTTCGATCGCCTTTGGCTCCAGGCTGGCCACAATGACGCCAGGATCATGGACGAACAGCTTCTGGGCCAGTCGCCGGCAGCGGAGGCGGCCATCCGGCGATAGTCGCCACTGGCTGGCCGGCAGGGCCGGGACGATTTCTGGCCGCGAATGCTTGATCAGAATGAGTTTCCGCATGGTCCGCCCGTGAGCGACACGATGCCGTCGGTGGAACGGTGACTCGGTGCCCGACCACTTCCCGCCCCAGTGTAGCCGAGAACGCGGTCAGTCAGCAGCATGCAATATCCGATCAACACGCTGCCGCGTCACCGCCGCTCGTCCGATCCGGGCTGCGCGGCCGCTGCAACGCAAATCGGCCCTCCCGAATCCGCGAATCGGCGCCGGGAGCCGGAACGGGCCCCTCAGTCCGACATCGCCGTGGCGCGGCCGGCGTCCTTTTCCTGAAATCTGTGGTGCACCTCAATCTGGTCCATAGGTATCTCAATGCCCGCCTCGTCCAGCGCATGGAGAACAGCCGTATTGACCTTGTCGAACATGCGACGGGTGTCAACGTAAGAGTCGATCCACCAGCGGAGGCGGAAGATCAGCGCTGTATCCCCAAACTCCAGGAAAAGAGCCTCCACCTTCCGTTCCGGCACAACCCCGTCCACCCCTCTCACCGCTCCAATCATGGTCTTACGGGCCAACTCCAGGTCTGATCCATAGTCAATGCCGATGTGCACCTGAATGCGATACTGTCTGTCCGGGTACGAGTAATTGACCACCAGGCTCTTGCCTATCACCGAGTTGGGAACAATGATCATCCGATTGTCACGAGTGCGAATGCGCGTGCTGCGCAGCCCAATGTCCACCACATCCCCCCAGGTCTCCAGATCCTGTATCTCCACCCGATCGCCAATGCGAAAAGGGCGATCGATCATGATGATGAATCCGCTGATAGTGTCGGACAGGGCGGCTTGGGCGGCCAGCGCAATGGCCAGTGAGCCGACACCCAAGGTCGTGACCAGGGCGCTCACGTCAATGTCGAAACGGCCCAGCAGAAGAATGATGCCAATGAACCCCAGGATGCCGAGCACGACACGACGGAAGAAAGGAAGCAATTGCTCGTCCAGTTTGGTCTCGGTGTGGGCGGCTATCTCGCTACCATACCAGAGAAAGAGATCGTGGACCAGACGCCACACAAAGACAATGCTAACCAGCATATTGAGGAGGAAAAAGAGAGTGCCCAGCGGCTCGCTCCACGATTCCGGCACGAAATCGAGCCGGCCGATGGAAACTTTGAGAACCATTAGCACAAGGAACCAGTAGAGAGGCGAGCGAAGCGCCGTGAGGACGGCATCGTCGAGAGTAGTGCTGGTGCGTTTCGCCACCCGGATAGCCACGCGCCCCATCAGGAAATCAACCAGCCGGCGGCCGAGAACCACCACCGCCACCGAAATGAGCGCCGAAATCCCCAGATCGATCCATTGCGGATTGGTCAGTCCCAGAAAATCCATCCCTATGCCTCCATCATCCAAAGAAAAGCGTCCACCGGCGGCGGCGCCAAGGTGACAGCTCCCGAAACAGAAAACTCGGGATCGCCGTCACATTCGAGCCAGCTATGCGAGGGCTGCTGGCCATCCTGCACGGTCAACCGGCGGTATGGCGATGAATCGTCCCCGGCCGGCCTGGCCGACAAACTCTCCGTCGCGCACGATGTGTTCCCCCCGGCTGAACACATCCCGCGGCCAACCGGTGAGTTGTAGGCCCTCGTATGGGCTCCAGTCGACCTTCTCGTGGAGCGCTTGGGCCGAAACCTCAACTGGGCGGCGAGGGTCAAAGATCACCAGGTCGGCGTCGTACCCTGGCGCCACATGTCCCTTGCGCGGCAAGTTGAAAAGACGCGCCGGACCGGTGCAGCATATCTCCACCCAGCGCGGCAGGCTGAGCAGGCCCCGGCGAGCAGCGTCGTGAGCCAGGCCAAGTCGCGCCTCAATCGATGGAACACCGCCCGGCACCCCATCAAAGCCCGGCTCGGCCGCCTTTTCCGCGGCCGTGAACGGGCAATGGTCGGTGCTCAGAATCTGCAATTCCCCCCTCGCCAGCCCGCCCCATAGAGCAGCGTGATCCGCCTCGTGACGCAGCGGTGGAGCGCAGACAAACCGCTCGCCGTGCTCTCCCGCCAGCTTGTCGGCGGTCAGAAACAGATATTGAGGACAGGTCTCGCCATAGGCAGCTTGTCCCAACTGCCGGGCAGCGGTGATGCGATCCAGCGATTCGGCGCAGGAGACATGCACTACGAGCAGGGCGGCTCCAGCCTGGCGTGCCAGTTCCAATGCCCCGCCTACCGCCTCGGCCTCCAACGTGGCCGGCCGGGTGCGAGCGTGCCAGATAGGCGCAGTGTGGCCGGCCGCCAGCGCTTCGGAGCGCAACCGGTCAATCACCGGACCGTTTTCACTGTGCAGAATCGGCAGCGCACCGTGGCGCGCCAGCGCTCGCAAGACCTCGTAGAGCCGGGCATCGTCCAGACAGAGTGGGCCGTAAGCCTGGTACATCTTGAACGAATAGATGCCGGCCGCCATCACATCGGCGATACGATCCAGCCCGTGATCGGCATGCCAGACCGGGATGTTCATGTGCAATCCATAATCGATCACCACCCGGCCATCCGCCTCTGCCCGGCGGGCAGCCAGCGCGTCCAGCATTGGCTGCTCGGGTTCAGGATGAACAAAGTCGATCACCGAGGTAGTCCCGCCGCAAGCGGCCGCCACCGTGCCGCTCTGAAAATCG
>DAOUVM010000061.1 GCA_030667645.1 Ardenticatenales bacterium
AGCCGAGTGCTGCTGACACCATCTACCAGGCGGTGCGGGTCAACCTAGAGACCGGCAAACTAGCGACCGTCTTTACGCCGCCGGAACTGGTGGAGGAAAGAGTGTATGCGGTGCTGCCGCCAGAGGCGGCTGATTGGCTTGCAGGCTTGAGCGAAGAGCAAGGTGAACGCTGGCCCCAACCTCCCACCGAGTATGACACCATCCTAGGGCCTGCTCCCGGCGTCGGACCGGTCGCCATCTTTTCACCGCTTTCGTACTCTTATATTAGCGGGCAGGTAGAGCTGGTGGGCACCGTATTGTTGGACAATCTCGCCTACTACCGGCTTGCCTTTGGCAGCGGGTTGAACCCAAGCGCGTGGCAACTGGTCGGCAGCGAACACTCCGAGCCACGCGATAATGAGCTGCTGGAGATCTGGGACGTGAGTGGGTTGGATGGACTCTATAGCCTGCAACTCACAGCCGTGCGCCACGATCAATCTTTCGAACAGGCCACGGTCCAGGTAACGGTGGATGACACTCCGCCGGAGATCGAGCTCGCCTTTCCTCTGGCGGACCAAGAGTTTCTGTTGCCAGACGATGAGTGGGTGACTATCCAGCCATTGGCGCAGGATAATGTCTCCATGGATCGGGTTGAGTTCTTTCTGGATAACCGACTGGTGGGCAGCAGCGCCGTGGCGCCGTTTACTTTCCAATGGGTCGTTAACGGCGCCGTGGGGGCCCACATCATCCATGCGGTCGCATATGACGCAGCCGGAAACTCGACCCAGAGCGATCCCGTGCGGATTGGAGTGGTGCGTACGGGGGGCTAGGCGGCACGCTGCTTCTGTCGCCCTCGGCGAGGCGGACCCTCGACGAGGGTAGGAGCAGATGATGTGGTTGATCGGCCCTGTATCGGAATGCTTGCCAACATGAATGGTGCAGATGGGGAACCCAGTCCAGCTTGAGGTCCGCCGAATCCCGCGGCCCACTGCGTGTTCGAAGCAGTCTGCAGGGCGGTTCCCGTACCCCGGTCGGACGACTGACCGATGCCGGTTGCGCCGAATTCCCAAGTCCCGGCCGCCATCTGATTGTGCGAATCGTCATGTACCATCGCAATGGGCAGTTGGGCGACCGGGCCGATTGAGGGCTCAATTCGGGCGGGCTCGGTGCAGCGAGGGACAGAACCTGGAAGGGCGCGGTCAGGCAGATCAGACGGTTCGATCGCGGCCAAGGCCCCGAGCACACTCCCCGCTTGGGGTCTCGTCATACAGTTTGATCCGACGCAGATGTGATATAATCCGCTCTATTGGAGGATTGTAGCTATGGCAAAGAGAAGACTCTTGCTGTTGGGGGCGTTCCTATTCGCCCTTGCGCTGACTGGTTTGGTGGGCTCGGCCGGTGCGGCCGGGGAAGCGGTCCGAATGCTGTCGATCACGGGACCGGTCACACCAGCGATGGTCAGCTATTTCGAGCGCGGCATTTCCATGGCTGAGCGCGAGGGGGCCATGGCGGTCATCATCCAACTGGATACACCTGGAGGGCAGCTCGATCTGATGTTGGACATCGTTCAGACGTTTCGAGCCGCCCCGGTTCCCGTCATTGTTTACGTCGCGCCTCGCGGCGCACAGGCGGCCTCGGCCGGCGCGATCATCACCCTGGCGGCTCACGCAGCCGTGATGGCGCCGGAAACTGTGATTGGCGCTGCCAGCCCGGTCAGCGGCGCGGGCGAGGACCTGGGCGAGACGATGCAGCGCAAGCAGGTGGAAGATCTCAAGGCAACCGTACGGGGTCTGGCCGAGCGGCGTGGCGAGAAAGCTGTCGAACTGGCCGAGGCGATGATAGAGGAAGCAAAGGCGGTTCATGCCAACGAGGCGCTGGAGGCGGGCCTGATTGACCTGGTGGCCGATGAGATGACCGAGTTGCTGGAGGGGTTGGATGGGCTGGTCGTGGAAGTGAGTGGGGAGGAGATGGTGCTTGCCACCGCCGGCGCTGCGGTGCTGGATGTTCCGCCCAATATAATCGAACAGGTCATGCATACCGTAGTGAACCCAACCGTTGTGACAGTGCTGATGGCGATCGGGGTGCAGGCGATCCTGTTGGAGCTATCGAGCCCCGGTGGATGGGTAGCCGGCTTTGTGGGCGTGGTTTGCGTGGCGCTGGGATTGTATGGAGTCGGAGTGCTGCCGGTTAACTGGCTTGGCCTCGGGCTGGTAGGAGTAGCCTTTGTGCTGTTTATTTTGGATATCAAAACGCCGACCCATGGTGCGCTCACCACGGTCGGCGTTGTCACCCTGATTGCTGGTTTCCTGATCACGTTCAACTACCCGGGCAGTCCAGAGTTCGCCCAAGTCTCCGTTCCCGTCGTGGTTGGAATCGCCCTAATCGTGGGTGCTTTTTTCGCCTTTGTGCTGTCCAAGGTACTGGGGGCGCACAGGCGGCAGCCTGTCACCGGCATGGAGGCGTTGATTGGCGCGGTTGCTGAGGTTCGCGTGCCGCTGACGCCGGTCGGAAGTGTGTTTGTGGGCGGCGAGCGTTGGCGGGCGGTTTCTGAAGACGGCTCTGAGATCCCGGCTGGGATACTGGTGGTAGTTGTAGAGTCTGAAGGGTTCCGGCTGCGGGTACGGCCGGTTGACAATGACCGCTAACCCCCGTATACTGGCAGCATAAGCCAGACGGCCTTTCTCTTCCGAATCCATCAAGGAGTCTACCCCATGGATAGCAGCAGAGTGTTTCGGTTGGTCATGCGGCGTGGCCCTCAACCTGACAAGGTATATACCTTGACTGAAGATCTCCTCACTCTGGGTCGAGAGGGATCCAGCGCAATCGCGGTGAACGACCCCGAAGTGTCCCGGCAGCATGCGCGGGTAGCCTTTCAGGCAGGGGGCTATGTGATTGAGGACCTGGGGAGCACCAATGGGACCTTTGTGAACGGCTCCCGCATCACCGGGCCATATGCGCTGTCGAACGACGATGAGATTGGCCTGGGAGAGATGATTGTCCTGGCTTATCAGGTGTCAGTCGGCGCCGAGGCCGAGACGGTCGTATCAATGGCTCCAGAGTTTGACATTCCATTGGAGCCCTCGTCCGCTCCTCCGCCTCCCCCGTTTGGGATATCGGAACCAGCACCTGCATCTGCTTCGCCTCCTCCCTTGGCGGCGCGGCCCGAGTCCCCTCCCCCCCCTCTCATTTCATCTCAACCCGAACCAGAGCCGGTGTCAGCCATGCCCCCTCTACCGCCACGAGAGCGCGAGCCGGCGCTTCCCCGACCACCGACGACAGCTACACCGGTATCCCGGCCGCCCTTCGAGCCCCCCAAGGATGAAGGAAAGGGCCGCAAGAAACTGATGATTGGCTGTGGCTGCCTGCTTGTGATCTTTATCTGCATTGCCACGTTGGTGGTCGCAGGGGTACCAAAGCTACTGTTGGACCTGTGGGAAGCGCCTGCAGAGTTCTGGCAGGACCCAATCGGCAATTGGAGCGATCTCTTTGGTATTATTGTGCTGCTGCCGTTCTTCTAGGTCCCGTCGCTGAACGAGCCCTGGTGACTACCGATCGGGCGCCGGGGCTCGGATGCCTTTCCCGCGAGCCATATTGCCCCCACAGTCGCCAGGCCACACGCGGCCGCGCCTAGCCAGAAGGCTTCGTTCACCACCTGGACGGTTGCCTGAGACCCGATCTCCAACATCTGCTCCAGACTGCTTGCTACGGACCCGGAATCAGCGGCTGCCAGCAGGCTTGTGCTGATCGCCTGGAAGCGGCGCACACCGTACGTAGTCATTGCCGAGACGCCCACGGTCATCCCTATCAGCCGCAGGACGATGACCAGCGCGGCCGCCATCCCTCGTTCCTGCTCTCCGGCTGCATTGATGACGACCGTGGCGGCCGGTGAAATGACCAGCCCCAATCCGATGCCGCCAATCACCAGCGGAGGAATCATTTGGGCGTAGCCCGTATCCGGTGTCCACGTTCCCAGTGCCACAAAGCCGGCTGCGCCCAACAGCAGCCCAAGCCAGGCCGGAGGCCGGTAGCCCAGCCGATTCACCATCCATCCGCCGGGTATTGCTGCAAGCGCCATCGGAACCGTAAATGCGGAGAGCAGCCAGCCGCTCATCCAGGCACTCTCGGCCGGCGATCCGGCAACTATTATGTTGATAAAGAGGGGCACATTGACCAACCCGATCACGACGCAGTAGCCCAGGACAAAGTTGATCAGGCCGGCCGCAGCGACCCCCGGCCGGCGGAATAGTCCCAACGCCAAGAGGGGGTGGGAGGAGCGGTGCTCTACCCACAAGAAAGCGAGGAAGAGGGCGCCGGCCGCCAGCGTCAAGGGCACGGCGTAGGCGGGTGCGCCGGGATTCTCGTCGAGGGCGACGGCGGACAGAGTCAACTCGCCGCCCGAGCCAAGCCCAAGATTCAGCGCCGTCAGGCACAAGGCGATCAAGGTGGCTCCGCGCCAGTCCAACCGCGCTGCTGCCCTCGGCTGGGGCACCTTTTTCAGCGCCCACCAGGTCAGCGCCAGAGCTAGCAAGGCGATCGGGATGTTGAGCCAGAATATCAACCTCCAGTCAAACATACGGACCATGATGCCACCGTACAGATGCCCGGTAACCCATCCGGCCGTGTCCACCGCTCCAATCAGCCCTACCAGCCCCGCTCGACGCTCGGGGGGGAACAGGTCCCCTACTAGGGCCATGCTGACCGGCACCATTGCCCCGCCCCCAATTGCCTGCACCACGCGGCCGGCAATTAGCCAGGGGAGTGTCTCCGCCACTGCCACGGCAGCCGAGCCAACCGCAAAGATGGAGAGGCAGATCAGATAGACCCGGCCACGGCCGTACAGGTCGCTCACTCGCCCCATGAAACTCATCGTCACCGAATAGGCCAGCAAGTAGCCGGTTACCAGCCAACTGGCCTGGTCGAGTTCGGTTTGCAGGGGGATCTCCAGGTCATACATCACCTGGGGCAGCACGGCCGAGATGACCGTCAGGTCCAACGCCCCAATAAAGACGGGGAGGCAGACCAGCGCCATGATGAGCCCAGGGTTGGCGGGCCTGGAGCTATTTCGGGGGCTGGATATCCAACGGTTCATCGAACAGGCTGAACTCGATTGTCAATTCCATTGGCTGCTCGGGATCGGACTCGGGCAGCACGAGGCGGATGCGGTGGATCAGATAGGTCGTTGGATCGATCCATGCCTCCAACTGTGCCGGGCCGGACGGGATGAGGCCGCCGGACATTGCGTGTACCTGGTCGCCGGTGGTCTCGCTCGTCAGGTACCAGAAAGCGCCGTCCAAATCGTCAAACTCGGCTGGGCCCTCTACTTGGGTTCTGGCAGCGACCAACCCCTGAGTCATCAGGTGGGGGATGCCGACCTCGGCGTCAAAGAGCGCGGAGGGACTGAGCTCCCAGCCGGCCGGTAGCTCCTCCCACTGACCGGTGAGTAGATTCGTCATCCACCGCTTTTTCTGCACCGTGATCACCTGGATTTCGGCCACAAGGCCAGCCGCCATTACCTTGACAGACGCCTGCAACCGATCGGGAGCGACATAGTCCCCCTCGGCGCGGCGAAAAACCAGGGTTTCCTCAGCATCTATGTAGGCGGGTGATCCGTCTCCCTCGAGGACAAAGTGGAGCCATTGAACCGTCTGCATGGCTGTGCCGGCTCGCGCTGCCACCGCCTGTGGATCTGGTGTAGGTGTAGGGACAACGGTCGGCTCGGGCGCACAGCCCACTCTGAGCAGACTCACAATCAAGATTAACGTATACACAATTCTCTTTTGCATGTTTTCATCCCTCCCAGAGATGAGGGATTGTACAGGGAGTGCCAGTTGGGCGCCACTTCCCCCTTCTCCCTCTCGCGCCCGTCGAGACGCGACCATCCCGCGGTGCTCCTACCTCACTGTCCGAGCTCGCATCTGTACCTCAGCCAGTGGCGCCTTTCGAACAGGGGATGGCCGTGTCGACCCTCCGGAAGAACCACAATACTAGGAGCTGCTCCATTCACCGCAGAACCGGATTCGCCCCGCAAACCGGGAAACTGCTGTGGTCCGGAGTGCGGCAACGCGACCATGGCACGCCCGTTGCGCTGCCACCTGCTACCCAGGAGATGTGTCAAGCTCTCGCGGAGGGGGCTTTTCCATCACGAATTCCAGGGATTAAAGGAGTTTCGCGAACTCTTACTGCTATTGTTCGCGTGATTTGGGCACTCGTGGCATTCGAGATTCTCTTGGCGCGACTTTGCACACGCCCTGACCTGCTACCAGATGCCTATTGACTTGCCACCTTTGCTGTGATAAGCTAAAGGCTACCTAGCGGGGCGCTTTGGCTTCCCAGGTGTGTTGGGTTGCCTGGTCTCGATCAATTCACCCAGTAGCGCGGACCCGCGAGGGGAGAGATGAGGGGTAAGACGAGAGTCAGGGTTCTGTGCTTGAGCCTGATAGTAGGAGTATTGCTTGCTGCCTGCGGTAGAGAGGCGGCCGATGGTCAGTTGTGCGATGCTCAGGGAAATCTCTCAGCCGGCAGTCCGGTCGCGGCTTACTATCTCCGACATGGTGGGGAAGAGGTGTTTGGGTGTGCCATCACGCGCCCTGTGCAGCGCGGCGACATGTACGTTCAGTACTTTGAAAAGGCGGTGCTCCAGTATCCGGTGGATGATCCGCGTTACGAAGAGATTGAACTAGTGCCGCTAGGCATGGAGAAATCTGCACCCACCGATGCGGAGAACCCCCAGGATGATCCCGACTGCCGATATTTCGAGCGGCATGGTCACTTTGTCTGTCTGGCCTTTCTTGACTTTTACGACCGGATCGCGGGGGAGCGGGTCATTGGGCAGCCCATAAGCGAAGCCAAGCTCCTGAACGGGAACCCCGTCCAGGATTTCGAGAACGCCAGGCTTCGGTGGGTGACCGAACCGGGCCCGCCTCATGTTGAGCTTGAAACCTGGGGCGAACAGGCATGTCTTGCGGACAGGATGCTCTGCTATTACGAGGACGCCGAGGACCGAGTTCTGGGGACGGTATCATCGCCCATAGACGAGTTTGTGGGGAGCCTCGGTCGAGAGGCGGTTCTTGGGTATGAGGTGAGCCCTCCTGTTCAGAGGGATAACCTGATCTACCAGTGTTATCAGAACGCGTGTCTGGTTCTGGATCCACGGGCGGCAGAACTCGTTTCCCTGGTGCCGCTGGGCCTTCAGAGTGTTCCTCGCCATGCTCGCATAGATCATTATCTCTCTTCTGACGAGGATCTGTACTTTTCTCAAGGCGACAATCCGGTTGTCCTGGCCTTTCGCGAGTTCTACTTTCGGAATGGAGGCGGAGCAGTCTTTGGCCGGCCGCTAACCGATCAAATCAGAAATGGAGAGTTCTGGGTTCAATGGTTTGAGAACGCCTGCTTTGAGTGGCATCCCGATCGTCCCGATGGCGAGCGAGTGCAGTTGACCCCTCTGGGGGAGATCAACTACCGGCAGTTTCACGGTGAGCTTCCGCCAATCATTCGGGCTGGCGAGGCGCAAGATGATATTGTCTTGAGAATGGCCCTCGACCACTCGATCGCCTCCCCGGAAATTCCCCAAGTCGTCAACCTGAGGGCTGAGGACTCGGCCGGCCGGCCGCTTCCCGGTGTCATCATTACTCTCTATATTGCTACACCGGAGTCCCGGCAGATCTATATGGCACCGGCGACCGATGCCAACGGCAATGTGCGTGTCACTTTGGGTGACCTGAAGGAAGCTTGCGGTGAAATAGTCCGGCTGCGCGCTGTCATGGAGGGGGACAGTACTTTGCCGCTGACCTATGGTCAGTTTATCTTTTGGTGTTCTCCCAACCCTTGATGCCTCTGGACGAGCCGGCGAGCGATCAGTCCGATTAGAATTGCCTCCACCAACGTACCGACGCCCAAGAGTATCCCCACGTCAAACCACAGCCTCTCCGGAAACAGCCGGATCAACGTCTGCGAGTAGGCAAACGTCCAACTGCCGGGGGGAAACAGTAATTCGTGGAAGCGCGTGAAAAAGCTGCGCCATCCAAGCAAGATATAGGCTGAAATCCCCGCCAAGATTCCGGCCGTGAGAACGGCCCCGTTGAATAACCCGCGCCAGGCAGCTCCGCGCGTTTCCGATCGCCAGACGAGCACCAATGTTCCCCCGATGACAGTCACAGCGGTCGCCCACGCTACCCGGAGGATGGTGTCGGTGAGCTGCTTGACGTCAATCATGTGATCCAGCTCGCCCTGGCTGTAGATCTGCACCCCATCCAGCGTCTGCTCTCTCAGTAGCCGGATCGCTTCAGCCGGCCGATCCGGAGACAATAGAAAATCTACGGCTACCGGCGCCAGTTCTAGTCGCTGCTGGCGACTGAAACCGTACCGGTCAGGGGGGAATCCAGGCCTGCTGTACTCCCACTCGAGGAAGGCTGGAGTGATTAGCAATCGGATGTTGGTGAATCCCAGGAGAAGAGGCATCCCCAACGTAATTAGCAAGGCGACTAGACCGGTAACTCTCTTCATTGTTATTCTCCAATAGGGTCGCCCAGGGTCTGGGTTCCTCCAGACAGCAGAAAGCCAATCACTACTCGATTCGTCATCGTCTCAACCGGCGCGCGGTCGTCGGTGAATACGATGTCCGATTCCACGGTTGGGCGGATTGCTGCCAACGCGTATTCTGTCGCCTCTCGCAGCATGGGGGGCGTATCAGGCCCCATCAGAGCCAGGTTCTGGCCTAGTGCGGCGGCCGTGGTGGGTTGCATCGTGGCCACCAGGATAGTGTTGAATGTGCCTGGCACATCCATGACGTGAACCGTAGGAAACACCGAACCCAACGTGGCGGTCATCGCCTCCACCAGACTTCTGTCGGCCGGCGTCCGGCCGACATTGATCGCTACCACGCCCTCTCCCGTCAAGCGGGAGCGCACCTCCTCAAAGAATTCCTGGGTGGTCAAGTGCCAGGGAATGTACGGCAGCCGGAAGGCATCAATCCCTATCAGGTCATACTGCCGGTGGCGGCGTTTCAGCTCGTACCGGCCGTCTCCGATGATCACGTTCAGGTTAGGTTCCACCATGTCGAAATACTCTCGCCCGACCGCCACGATCTTTTCGTCGATCTCGATCCCGTCGATGGGAATTGGCCCAAAGGCGTTCGTGCATTGCTTGCTGATGGTCCCGGCGGCCAGGCCCACCAAGGCAACGCTGCTCACATCAGCCGGCTGATATGGAGGGGGATTGAAGAATGGCGCGGCCAGGAAGAAATCCCAGGTCCCCTTGGTCAGCTCGCCTGATGGATCGTGGATCGAGTGGATCCCCTGTCCTTCGTTGAGGAGTAGGTAGTACACTCGCTCACGTTCGACCACCTGAATATAGTTGTAGGCCGATTCGGTCTCGAACACCTGACCATGGGTGGCCTTGAGTGGCCCCTGGGTTAGCGGAGCGGCCGCCAGCAGGATCGCCGGCAGAGCAACCAGTGCCCAATCACGTCGCTTTCCCGTCCAGAGAATCCAGGCGATAGCCATCGTGCTTAAGGCCAAGGCCAGTATCAGGAGCGCTCCTGCCGCGCCCACTGCCGGAATCAGCCAGAGGACTGGTATGACTGCCCCGGCCAAGCTCCCTACAGTGGAGACGGCGTACAATGCCCCTGCTGTCCGTCCGGCCGTTTGTGCCTCTGGCAGCAGCAGCCGGATGGCAAAGGGA
>DAOUVM010000069.1 GCA_030667645.1 Ardenticatenales bacterium
CGCAGGAAAACCCGTCAGTCATTGCCCCAAGATGAGGAGGAATTATGCCTGGAGAAGTCAGTTTAACCATATCACAGAACAAGAGTCACTTCCCCGTGACTGGCGCGCGCCAACTGGGTTATGTCCTGATCGAAGCAACACCGAGTCAGGTGATGGCAACCGTGCAGATGCCGCTCAACCTCAGCCTGGTGCTGGACAAGAGCGGCTCCATGGCTGGTCAGAAAATTACCGACCTGAAAACGGCCGCCAAGCTGGCCATTGATCAGCTCACCCCGGACGACTATATCTCACTCATCGTCTTTGACGATACCGCCTCGGTCGTCTTTCCCAGCCAAAAGGCAGACGACAAAAAGGCACTCAAGGCGGCCGTGGACCGTATCCGCGATGGTGGAGGTACTCACATCTCTTTCGGTATGAGCAAGGGCCTGACCGAGCTGGAGAAACAACTCGGTCCTGACAGGGCCGGACGGATGATTCTGCTGACTGATGGCGAAACCTTTGGCGACGAGCAAGGCTGCCGCAACCTGGCACAACAAGCCGGAGATGCAGGGATTCCGATCAGTGCCTTTGGACTCGGGGAAGACTGGATTGAAGAACTGATGGATGACATTGCCGATGCCAGCGGCGGTTCGTCAGACTATATCGATTCGCCAAGCAAGATAGGCGGTGCTTTCAAGCGGGCAGTCCAAACCGGCCACTCGGCAGTAGTGCACAACGCCATGCTCGTTCTTCGCCTTGCCAGCGGCGTCTCCCCCCGCACCATCTGGCGAGTGACACCCATGATCTCCCGCTTGAGTGCGCAGCACCTTTCCGATCGGGATGTGCAGGCCTTGCTGGGAGAACTGAGCAAGGGCGAGGGGCAGAGCATCCTGGTTGAGTTGCTCTTTCCAGAACGGCCGGCCGGCCGTTATCGGGTGGCGCAGGCGGAGATCAGCTACGACGTGCCGTCGGTCGGGTTGGTCGGCGAGAAGCTCAAGAGCGACATCGTGGTAGATTTCACCACGGATCCTGGCCAAGCCAGGCAGTCGGACCCGCGCGTGATGAACATTGTGGAAAAGGTGACTGCCCACAAGCTGCAGACCCGTGCCTTGGACGCAGCCGCGGCCGGCGATGTTGTCGCGGCCGGCAAACAGCTCCGCGCAGCCGCAACTCGGTTGCTGGAACTAGGCGAGGTAGACCTGGCCGAGACCGCCCGGCAAGAAGCCGACCGGTTGGAGAAGGATGGCCAGATGTCAGCCAGCGGTACCAAAAAGCTGCGCTACGAGACCCGCAAGCTGACTATGAACGTTGTAGATGACGAAATGGTCACAGAGGATCAAGAATAGGAGAGAATAACATGGCTATTGTATGTCCGAATTGCAGCGCCGATCTTCCCGAGGACGCGGTCTTTTGTGACCAGTGTGGCACCAGCTTGAGCACGAACGCTCCTGGCCCCACCCCAGTGGACGAAGGTGTTTGTCCGCAGTGCGGCACGCCCACCATTCCCGGCGAAGCCTTTTGTGATAGTTGCGGAGCGTCCCTTGCGGAACCCGCGATTGCCACTCCGCCGCCAGCCTCTGATGCGGATCCGACGCCGGACCCAGAGCCTCCGCCAAGCACGCCCGCCCCTCCCGATCTGGCTCCGTGCCCGTCGTGCGGCGCTGACAACCTTCCGGAAAGCAGGTTCTGCTCCAACTGTGGCATCGATATGCATGAAACGGCTAAAGCTGAAGCGCTGGCGCCGATCGCAGAAGCGGAGATGGTTCCGGAACCGGAGGGGGAGCCCGCGCCAGCGATGGAAGCCGAACCGATGTCAGAGGCCGAGCCGCCTGGTCCCACCGGTCAGCCTCGCCTGATCGTTCGTGACACCGGCGCAGAGATCATCCTGCCAGCCGCAGAGGGGGACTATGTCGTTGGACGGGAAGACCCGGTGAGTGGCGTTTTTCCCGAGATCGACCTGAATGCCCACGAGGGAGAGCATCACGGAGTCTCCCGACGGCATGCCCAACTGACAATCCAGGCGGGCATGGTCTTTGTGGAGGATCTGGACAGCACCAATTTTACCTTTGTGAACCGGAAAAAGCTTGCTCCCCGCGCCCCCACCGCTCTATCCAACGGGGATGAGGTCCGGCTGGGAAGGTTGATCATGACTTTCCTGGAATAGTCGAGGGGCACCACTGGCTGCATCTCGCCCATCAACAGACAAGTACTGCCCCGATTGCGGTTGCCTCAACCGGCAGGACGCACGGTTCTGTGCTGTCTGCCAGACCCCGCTGGGGGTGTCCGCGGCTCCCTGGCGCGGACCGCTTCAACCGGATCAGTTGATGGACGGCGGGCGCTATCGCATCATCCGGCCGCTGGGAAAAGGGGGAATGGGGGCGGTCTACCTGGCGGAGAACCTGCAGGCATTCGGCCGAGAGGTGGTGATCAAGGAGATGCTTGATTACTTTGATCCCACCGACCCCGGTCAGGCGGAGCGCGCCCGGCGCCGTTTTGAGGCCGAGGCGCGCATGCTGGCAGCTCTCAAGCACCCGGCGGTGCCAGACATCTATGGCTATTTTACTCAAGGCGGCCGCAACTACCTGGTCATGGAGTTCATCGTCGGGGAGAACCTGGAGACCGGTGTCACGCATCGGGATCGGGACGGGCGGCTGATTCCGGCCCTCCCCTACCGGGAGAAGCAGGTACTCCATTACGGAGTTCAGATCTGCGATTTGCTTGATTATCTGGCCGGCCGCAAGGATCCAGATACCGGTGAACCCCGGCCCGTGATCCACCGTGACATCAAGCCCGCCAACGTCCTCCGCGACCCGAGCACCGATCGAGTCTGGCTAGTGGATTTTGGCACGGCCAAGGCTCGCTTTGCGAAACGGAGTGGCTCGCCGACTGTGCCGGCTGGCCGGCCATCATCCGATAGTGAGAGCATCTATGGCACCGTCGGCTATGCGCCCCCGGAACAGTATTTGGGGGAATCCGAACCTCGTTCGGATGTGTATGCGCTGGCTGCCACGCTCTACCACTTGCTCACCAATGATGATCCCCGCGATCACCCGTTTCAGTTCGATCGACTCGATGGGTTGCCACTAAAGGTGCGGCTGGCGCTGCGCAATGCCTTGGTCCAAGATGTCCCATTGCGCAGCGCCGCCGCCGAGTTCAAGGCGGCTCTGACCAGCGCGTTGCCGGATCAGTCCAAGCCGGAAACCCAGCCGCTAGTATTTCCCGAGGGCAACACCGCAAGAAAGCTGGGTGATGTTCCAGGCTTGGCTCGGCGATACTGGGATTATACCCGCGATGTTCTCTACTCTGGCGATCTGGAGCATTGGCTGCGCCGCTCGCTCCACAACCCGGTGGTGGCCGAAACCGCCAAGCGAGTGACCACGGGGAGCTTGGATCAGGACGCGGGTCTCGACAGTTTCTTGCGCGAGCTGGACCCGAACTTTCCTTCGGGCCGGCTAAAACTGGCGCGCACCTCCATTGACATGGGCACGGTGACCACCAGTCGCGCAGCCAGCGCGTCGGTCACATTCAGCAACGTCGGCCGGGGATACAGTCACGGGACCGTGAGCAGTTCGGCCGGCTGGCTGCGAGAGGCAGACGGCCGCTTTGGTGTCAAGCCAAACGGAAAGGCCCAGCTAGAGATCAATGCTGATACATCGCAATTGGCGCCTGGCAAAGAGTACAGGGAATCGCTCACGCTCACACCTGCGGATGGGAGCAAACCACTCCGGCTGGAGGTGGAGCTGGCAGTCGCCGTGGCACACGTCAGCTTTAGCCCCGAGCGACTGATCTTTGACCTCACCTCAGCCGACGTCACGCCTCAGCAGCTCAACCTGACCAATACCGGCAGTGACAAAGTAGAATGCACTCTCACCCGTGATGAGCACTGGCTGCTCGTTCGCCCCAAGACGCTGACGCTTCCGGCTGGGCAAGGAGCCCAGGTGACCATCGTCGTCCGGCCGGACCGGCTGCCACCCACTTCCCGACCCCGCACCAGCCTGACGATCACGCCGTCACACGGGCCGGCCGCCTCGGTTCCAGTCCAGGTCATTGCCGGCCGGCAGTCTGTGGCCGGCCGGCTCTTCATTCCGGCCCTGGTGGCGGGCCTCATTGTGCTGGCTGTCTGGGTCGGGTCCCAGTTGTTCAGCAGCGGGCCACTGCGCTTGATCCTGGCGCCGGCGGAGCCAACTCCAGCGTCAATCAGCGCCGAGGAACTGGACAGTGAGACAGTTCACGTAGGTGCCTTTGCGCTGGATCGCTACGAGATCACTAATCTTCAGTACGCTCGCTATGACCCAGGCCACACATACGCCTCAGGGGAGGCGCTGCTGCCCGTGGTCAACATCACCTGGGAAGATGCACGGCTCTACTGCGCTTCCCTGGACAAATCACTGCCCGATGAAGCTGATTGGGAGTTGGCGGCCGCGGGCCACGAGGATTGGATGTATCCCTGGGGATTTGAGAGCGACCGCTCGCGTCTCAACTCGGCGGACAATCCTGACACTCAGGGCCTGATGCCCATTGGCATGTTTCCCAGTGGTGCTACTCCGAGTGGAATCTACGACCTGCTGGGGAACGCATCCGAGTGGGTCATTGGCAGCGCCTCACACCCGCAAACTCATCGGGGTGGCTCTTGGCAGGACGCCGGCCTGACCAACTCGCGCGACTTTTGGGAGAGCCCTGGCCATGCCGCCGAGACGATTGGTTTCCGCTGCGCCAGACATGATGAATGAGTCAGGTCCTGCGGCTAGTTGCAGGTCTCCACGCGCTCGAGAGATGTCCGTCCAGTGGCCGGGCCGAGACATCGCTCCAGTTTCCACTTGCTTAGGAACAACTCTCCGTTTTCAATGGTGATTCACGGGTAGAGCGGTCACAAAACCGCAAGTTGTTTTTGGTAAATTACTTGGGACGGGATCGCGGCACTCGTGGGGAAAAACGGCCGGCCTGGACGCCTAATAACCCGCTTTGCCACTCGCGAGGTTCATCAGTGGCTTTCTTTCCAAGTATCGGCGCAGATTACCGGTAAACAAGTCAATCGCTCGCTGATCATAGCTCGGTGTGAAACCGGACACATGCGGGCTGATGATGACATTGTTCATCTTCCACAGCGGGCTGGCGGACGGGAGAGGTTCTACTTCAAAAACGTCCAAGCCGGCCCCTGCGATCTGTCCGTCCTGCAGAGCCTTGATTAGCGCCTCCTCGTCTATCAGCTTGCCCCGGCTAACGTTGACCAGATAAACACCAGGTTTCATGGCCTTGAACGCCATCTCGTCAATCAGATGATGCGTTTCGGCCGTCAAGGGGGCGCACAGCACCACATAGTCACATTCCGTCAGCATCGAGCGAGTGGCCGCGGCCGGGTATACGCGGTCCGGCAAGTCCCCAGCCGGGTCGCCAGTGCCGTCGAGTTGGTACCCATCGTCGGCAATCTGCCTGGGATCCCGCTTGGTGGCCAGTACACGCATGCCAAAGGCGCGGGCCAGCCGCGCGATCTCGCGCCCGATGCTGCCATAGCCAATGACTCCAATCGTCGCGCCGCAAAGCTCCTGGGGGACGAATTTTCCCCAACGACCATGTGGCCAGACACCCTGTTTCTGGTAAGCGAACATGCGTGGGAACCGGTGTGCCCAGGCGAGGATGGAGCCCATCACGTACTCTGCCATCGGCACAGCGTGCACGCCGCTGGCAGTAGTCAGTGCCACGTCGCAGTCCAGCAACGGATGCCCCTGCACGTGATCCAGGCCAGCGGTGTGGAATTGTACCCAACGCAGGCCGGGCGCATCTTCTGGATTGGGGAGAGCACCCCATGTGTACAACACCTCAGTCTCAGCCACGGTGCTTGATGGCAGCGACTCTCTGTCTCGTATGGGTGCATAGGAAAGGCGAACCTCGGGAGAAACAGCCCGCACTCGCTCCAATAGATCGTCCGGGAACCTTGTCGACACCAGGACATTCACGGTCATTTCCGAGCTCCTCCTTTGATGGGGCGCCGGCGGCGAGCGATCACGACAAAGCCCAACAAGCCTGCTATTGCCTGCAGGGTACAGACCCAAGTTAGCACGTTTTCCGGCCGGAGGCCGAGCCAGCGGCCGATGGGGACCGGCCGGGGGGACGGGGACGAGACCTCGGGGGCGCTCGGGTCAGCAGAGCTGGCGGCCGGGGGATGCGAGGCGGTAGCAACCGGTGCGGGGTAGACAAACGTGGGGCCGGCTGCTTGGCCAATGCAGGCCGAGGCCCAAGCGTGTTCCAGAGAAAACACGTTATCCAGATCTTGGCTACCGTTGTGCTGGCTCTGTGCCGGATCATCTAGCTCGAGGGCAGCGGCCGGCCGAGGCATCAGCAGCGCGAGAACTGGCATCAGGAGCAGCAATCCAGCGCTCAAGCTCCATGGCCACCAGGCACTCCCAACCTTGCACTCTCGGCTTGCACGCAGATCCATCACACCGGCCTGGCAATCCGCCGCTTCTTCCATCCGGCCGACAGTATAGCACCAGCAGTGCCAGAGAGCAAAGCGCCACCCGTGACACCGGGTTGGCAACCAGAGCTACACTGGGTCGGTGGTGAGCTGACTGCACATGCGTTCTCTAACAATCTAGGCTCAATCGAGAGAGGCTCAAATGTACCACTTGCCAATCGGATACCCTTTGCCCTTCGCGTCAGAGCAGTCCGCCCGCCACTTCTGGCTGGCCCCGCGAGCGGTTGACAGAAGGAGGGGGATCGGGTACTCTAACATGCACTGCTGGAGCGAGTAGACACAAATGGTTCATGGTCAAGAAACGGACCTCAGGCCGCGACGTTGCCAACGCATGGGAACATCACGAACCGTAATTGCCATTATCCTCAACCCCGTAAAAGCCAACATCGGCCCGGAAACCCACCGGAGGTTACTGTCAGCGGCCAAAGAGTTACGAATGGTGCATGCAGCGCCAGGCATGATACAGCAGAGAAATAATTTCGCAGGTCACGAGAGCAAGAAATGAAGTACATCCCCGTCAACGTCATCCAGGATTTCATGATAGCCGTCTTCGAGGGGCTAGGCACGCCGCCAGAGGATGCTCGCATCTGCTCCGAGGTACTGATTGCGGCCGATCTGCGGGGCATCGAGTCCCACGGCATCGGCCGGCTGAAATACTACTATGACCGCATCACGGCCGGGGTCCAGTTATCCAAGACCGAGATTGAGATTGTCAAGGAGACCAGGACCACCGCCCTCTGGGACGGCCGCCACGGAATGGGACACGTGATCGCCTATCGCGCCATGCGTATGGCGATGGAAAAGGCAAGGGAATACGGTCTGGGCGCGGTGACGGTGCGTAACGGAACTCACTATGGCATCGCCGGTTACTATCCGCTGATGGCGGCAGACGTAGGGATGATGGGTTTTGCCGTCACCAACGCCCGGCCGGCCATCGCGCCCACCTTGGGCACCGAGCCGATGCTGGGCACCAATCCGATCGCGTTTGCTGCTCCGTCCGACCTACCCTACCCGTTCTGCTTTGACGGGGCCACCTCGATTACCCAGCGGGGCAAGATAGAGGTAGCCGCCCGCGCGGACAAGCCCATTCCGGAAGGATGGGTGATTGATGACCAGGGGAACCCGGCCACCGACCCCGGTACGATCCTTGAGGACATGGCCAAGGCAACAGCCGCTCTCCTGCCGCTCGGCGGCGCAGGCGAGCTGTATGCCGGCTACAAAGGGTACGACCTGGCAACCATGGTCGAAATCCTCTCCGCCTCTCTCTGCGGCGGGGTCTTTATGAAGGATCTGCTGGGGTTTGCGCCAGATGGCTCTCGCCGGCCGTACATGCTGGGGCATTTCTTCCTAGCGATTGACATTGAACACTTTTGCCCGCTAGAGTTATCCCGTCGAATTTCAGGCCAGATAATGCGCGCACTGCAGAGCTCCCGCCGAGCACCCGGTCAGGATCGCATCTACGTTGCGGGGGAAAAAGAGTACGAGAGCCAGTCGCTGGTCCGTCAGCGCGGCGTCCCGGTTAATCGAAAGTTGCGTGTGGAACTGCAGTTTGTGCGAGACGAGTTGCGCATTTCCGGTTACAAAGGGTATTTCTAAGAGTGCGAACACCCGATCTCACTTGCCGCGTTTCTCCGGGACGCCCAGCCGCAGGGTGCGGTGCAATTCTGGGCCACTCCAAGATGCGAGTCAACCGGCAGCCAGGTCATGCCGATGATGACGCCGAAACTCCCCTGCAGACGGGGCAGAGTGAGCCGGCACTCGTGACCAGCAACCAACCGTGGATTGGGATTCCATACCCCAATCGTAGGGGAGACAGCAGCCCTGCAGCGCCAGGTCCGCCAAGGGATGCGCACGCCAGGTTGAGGGCGCTTCCGCTGCGGTAAGCCTTTGCTGTCTCGCTACTGCTGAGAAGAAAGCATCGGCGACACTCGGTAAATCCGTCAGGCTAGGGAGGGCACCATGGCAAGAAAGTCAAAAAAGGGACAATCAACCGCTAGCACAGGCCAGATCAAGAAGGCAAAAGACAATGTCTACCAGCGAGAGTTGGCCCGACTACAGGTTGAACTGGTCAAACTGCAAGAATGGATCAAGCACGAGGGACTCAAGGTGGTCGTCATCTTTGAGGGCCGAGACGCCGCTGGGAAGGGAGGCGTTGTCAAACGCATTACCCAGCGGCTCAGTCCCCGCATCTGTCGGGTTGTGGCACTCGGAACTCCAACAGAACGGGACAAGACGCAGTGGTACTTTCAGCGCTACGTCCCATATCTGCCAGCCGCCGGTGAGATGGTGCTGTTTGACCGCAGTTGGTACAATCGGGCAGGTGTCGAACGGGTGATGGGCTTTTGCACCGACGAGGAGTATCGTGAGTTTCTGCGCTCGTGCCCCGAGTTTGAGCGCATGTTGGTCCGTTCTGGAATCATCCTGATCAAGTACTGGTTCTCGGTAAGTGATAACGAGCAGGAGCACCGCTTCCAGAGCCGGATTGACGAGCCGATCAAGCGCTGGAAGCTGAGCCCCATGGACCTCGAGTCCCGCGCCCGGTGGCAGCAGTACTCGATAGCCAAGGATGAGATGTTCAAATTCACGGACATC
>DAOUVM010000258.1 GCA_030667645.1 Ardenticatenales bacterium
AGGCTCTATCCTGCATCGTGGATTGGGTCATAGTCTCTCTCTCCAATCAGCCCTAGAAAAATTTGAGCGGGATCCCGCTCAAAGGCCTTGCCGATCAGCAAGTACAATCGGGCATTGTGATTGCCTCGCAAAGACCTGGTGATCTATGCACGCCAGTTCACGTGCGGTTCCAGGTTCGCAGGCCCTCATCAAGGATCACTCTGTAACCTGGCTCTACTCTGAGTTCATTCCCAGGAATTCGGCTTCTCCTTCACCTCAAAGAACCACAACCCTCTGTGCACCTCATGATCGTCGTTGCGCGCCAGTGCCAGCTCATTCGAGCGCCATCTGCTCCAGCAGCGCGTGCAGTTCCTCATCAGAGTAGTAGTGGATGACGATCCGGCCACCCTTTGCCGTGTGGCTAATATCGACCTTGGTGCCCAACCGCTGTCGCAGTCGCTCCTGCGCCATGATGATTTCGGGCAAAGGAGGGCGTGGCTCGGATACCCGTTTCTGCCCCAACAGCCGACGGACAAGCTCCTCAGTCTGACGAACGCTGAGGCTCTGCTTGACGATTGTCCTCAAGGCGGCCGTCTGGGCCTCGGGGGTCGGGAGACCCAGGATCGCCCGGCCGTGCCCCTCGGTGATTTTGCCCTCCAGCAATGCAGCCTGTACAGCAGCAGCCACCGACAGCAATCGGACCGTGTTGGCCACGGCAGAGCGGCTCTTGCCGACCCGTTCCGCCACTTGCTCCTGGGTAAGGCCAAACTCTTCCATGAGCTGGCGGTATGCGGCCGCCTCCTCCAACGGATTGAGATCAGCCCGTTGAAGGTTTTCCACGAGCGCGAGTTCGAGCATCTCCTGCGGGCTCGCCTCTTTGACAATAACCGGGATGGTCTCCAGGCCGGCTTGCCGGGTGGCGCGCCACCGCCTCTCCCCGGCGATGAGTTGGTATTCGCCGGCAACCTGGGTGACGATAATGGGTTGAATGACCCCATGTTCGGCGATCGAAGCCGCCAGTTCGGCCAACTCGCTGGCGTCGGTCTGGACGCGCGGTTGTTGCGGATTGGGAACGATCTGGCCGACCGGGACATGCCGGATGTGCTGCCCAGCGCCTGATTCCCTCGACTCCCACTGCCCTGGTGGTATCAGCGCTTCCAAGCCCTTGCCTAAACCACGTCTCTTAGCCATACTCCACCTGAACTAGCATCCTGATCCGTTGGCAGATCGCGCCGCCAACCCGCAACTCGCTCCCGTCACAGATGCGGACCGGGTCACGTATCGCCCCGGAGCACCTCAGCGCCAAGTTCCCGATACGCGAGCGCCCCCGGCGAGTCGGGGGAATAATGTAGGATGGGCTCGCCAAAGCTGGGCGCCTCCCCGAGTCGAATGCTTCGCGGGATAATAGTTTGGAAGACAAGTGATCCGAAATGGTGCCGGACCTGGCTCACCACCTGCTGCGACAGCTTGGTCCGACGGTCGTACATCGTGAGCAGCAGCCCCCGGATCTGAAGATCCGGGTTGAGGTGACTCTTGATCAGATCGATCGTCCGAGTAAGCTGGGAAAGTCCCTCCAGCGCCAGGTATTCGCACTGAACCGGAATGATGACGCCATCCTGAGCAGCCGCGAGCGCATTGACTGTCAGCAACCCCAAGCTTGGTGGACAGTCAATCAAGACATAGTCATAGCGGTCGGAAAGGGCCGCCGCGCGCAGCGCCCGCTGCAACCGGAACTCGCGCCCCAACAGGTTCACCAGTTCCACCTCCGCGCCCACCAGATCCGGGTTGCTGGGCACCAGCGAAAGGTTGAAACGCGGACTGCTCAGAATGGCCTCGGATATCGGGGCCTCCTCTACCAGCGCCTGATAGATCGTGGTAGAAATCTCGGTCTTGTCTAGGCCCAAGCTGGCGGTAGCGTTGGCCTGCGGATCGGCATCGATCAGCAGGACGCGCAGATTGCGCTCCGCCAGGCATGCTCCAAGGTTGATGGTGGTAGTGGTCTTACCCACGCCCCCCTTCTGGTTGGCCAATGCGTATATCCTCGTCACCAGTTCACCAGCGAGCTTTTATCCCTCATTGTTCCCGTTTGCATCCCCGGCCGCCGACGTTCGCGCGGCCGCGATTTCGGCCCGAGTTGGTATCCCATCCAGGCCCGGCCGGGCCACCGTTGGAGAGGCTATCCGAGTGGCAAAGCGGGCGGACTCCCATGGATCGCCACCCGTCTCCCACAGGCGGACAAAAAAGGCGGCCGCAAACATATCGCCGACGCCGGTTGCGTCAACCTCCACCACCGGAAGAGCAGCAAAGCGGCGCTGGCGCCCCTCGTAGTGGACCACGCAGCCGGCCGCTCCATTGGTGATAACCAGCAACTGGCACGTTTGGCAGTAGAGGTCCCAGGTGTCGTCATCATCAATGTCCTCCTGGCTGACAATCACGGCCGTCGCCAGGGGGAGAACTTGGGCAGCGGCCGGCCAGCGGACAGAACCAACCCGCCCGTCAGCGCCCCATCTCCGATGCCAGCCTTGTGGCGTAAGTCCAACAAGCGCCCCGTCGAAATGGTGAATCAACTGCTCATCGACCTCAGCCGCTATCGGACCCAGGTGAACCAGTTTGGGCGTGGGCCATTCCTTGGGAACGGCAGCCGCCCCCAAGGGGCCCGCGACGCTGTGAATGATCTGGCGGCGGCCGTCCGGCGTATAGATGTTCTGAAAGGTGGTAGTGGCGGCCGATGGAACCGTGCTGACAGGGATATCGAGCAGAGCCTCGCTCAGGTCATAGCCGGGCCCAGCGCTGGTGACGACAGCCACCTGCTTTCCCAGCGCCCGTACCGTCCGTGCGCTATAGGTAGCGGTACCACCCATGGCAAAACCGGCTGCAGTCAAATCTCTTGTGACGTGCCCTATGCACAAATAATCGAGTTCTCTCATATTCCGACGCGGATTCCGAATCCTATCCAGTCTAGGACCCGCCTCTATGACGTGTATCGCGGCGAGAGCGCGTCTGCTTGTGCCTGGGCATTGTAGCTGCTGCGCACCAGCGGACCGCTCTCCACCCAGCGGAACCCCATCTCTCTTCCCAACCGTTCCAGTTCCTCAAATTCGGCCGGTGTGTAGTATCGTCCAATAGGAAGGTGGCTCCGGCTGGGCTGCAGATATTGGCCAATGGTGAGGATATCCACCTTCCACTCGCTCAGATCAAGCATCGTCTCCACAATCTCTTCAAAGGTCTCACCCAACCCTACCATTAGACCGCTCTTGGTCACTGCCCGAGGGTCAAGCTTCTTTGCGTTGCAGAGTGTGGCCTCGGACCACTCGTAACGGCTCTGCGGCTGCACCCCACGAAACAATCGGGGCACGCTCTCGACATTGTGATTGAGAATATCCGGCCGGGCGTCCATCACAATCTCTAGCGCCTTGACACTCCCCTGGAAATCGGGAACGAGCACCTCTATGGAGCATCCAGGCTGGATGTCACGGATGCGGCGGATGCAGCCGGAAAAGATCGGAGCTCCGCCATCCTGCCTATCGTCCCGGTTGACAGACGTGATGACAATGTGCCGAAGATTCATCGCCTTGACCGCCTGCGCCACCCGCTCAGGCTCATCCCAGTCGATCGGATCGGGCCGACCGGTCTCTATGTTACAGAAACGACAACGGCGAGTACAAACTCCTCCCAGGATCAGGAAGGTGGCGGTCCCATGTTTATCCCAGCATTCGCCCATATTTGGACAGTGCGCCTCCTCACAAACAGTGCGCAATGATTTTTGACGCATCAGCAAACGAATTTCCTGATATGTCTCTCCGCTGGGGGCGCGGACCCTGATCCACTCTGGTCTGCGGCGCGGTTGGGCGATTGCCGGGTTGCGGTCCTCTTTCATCATTCGCGACCCATCAATTCGAGAAACGCATCTGTCGTCACCTGGGTCAGGTCGTCAAACAAAAGATCGGCGATGGCGAGGGCAGCGCGCGGCCTGGTGGTGGCAACGGCAATGCAGCGCATCCCCGCGCTGCGGGCAGCCTCAACGCCGGCGGGAGCATCTTCCACGACTATACAGTGCTCGGGTGGCACCTGTAGCGCACCGGCCGTTTCCAGGAAAAGCATCGGGTCCGGCTTGCCGGTCGGAAGATCCTCGCCCGAGAGAATCGCCCCTAACCAATTGCGAATCCCCAGCTTATCTACCAGTAGATTGATGTTGGCCTGGGGAGCAGATGAGGCGATGGCTTGCAGCCATCCCGACGCGCCCACCTCTGCGAGCAGGCAAAGTGCTCCAGGCATGGGTCGGGCCAGCCTTGAGGCCTCCAGTCGAAAGAAATGCTCTTTGCGGCCGGTGATCGTCGCCAGCTCACGTGGCTCAGGCGGCCGGCCAAGCAGATCGGTCAACGTATTTCGGTTATTCATCCCAAAGACACGATCAAACGTCGCACGGTCGAACGGAATCTCCCATTCCGCCAGCGCGGTGACCCAGGCGCAAAAGTGTACGTCGGCTGTGTCAGCCAACACGCCATCCAGATCCCAGATCACTGCCCTGCTTACCATTTGCCATCCAGCGATAAGGCAC
>DAOUVM010000009.1 GCA_030667645.1 Ardenticatenales bacterium
ACCCGTGCAAAATGGTGCATCTTGGCCAATTTCGGTGCTCATCTCGAGTGCAATGTATCCTTGATTTTGCGATTATGCTTGCTTATGGCCTGCTGTGCATCACTTTTCCGACAGGCTGCTAGGAAACGAATAGCTCGCTCAAGTCCTGTCCAGCCGGCTCTTCGCGCAACCAAGCGGTCAGCATGGCGACATTGACGATGGACTCCTCTCGTTTGTATCCGCGCATGGTGCGATATCGCTCCTTGATGTCCCATCCAATCACCCGCTCGGTGGCGTTGTTGGTCTCCTCCACCGGAATAGCCCCATCCGCCGATGGGGTGCGATAGCAAGTGTGGCGATGCCAATGATTCCAAAGGCGTAGAACGTGGTTGCGCATGCGGTACCATATCGTTGCCCGCTTCCCTTTTCCGGGAGCAGGCGCATGAGCATAGCGAGCGTACAGCTCTGCCAAGAGTTGGGGTCCATTCTCCGGATGACCCAACATGATCCATTCCAACAGGGCCAAGTCTTCCAGCAGTTGTTCTGGCATTACGTCCGGGCCTTCCGGTACCGGCGGTGGGGCACTCAAGACTCCTTCAGCCGTCTTGGCGACAAAATCCAGCACATTGCGCGTCACATGCTGGCGACATATCTGATGGCTCACGCCCTCACTGTCAGCCACCGCTTTGAAAACATCCTGATCGTCGGTACTCAGCACCTCGGCGTCTACCAGCTTCAGCAGAGGACCCAACCAAGCTTTCATGGTCTCAGTATCTTCATTGTCCAGTATCTCGACATCAAGCGTTACCCCTGTCTGGGCATCAATCGCCACTGCCAGGGCTACCTTTTCCCCTCTGCATCGCAGATAGGTCAGATCAGCTCCCACCACCGATACTTTGCTGGCAGGCTGCTCCAGCAACCCCCGTCTCAGATGCTGTACCTGTTCCCCAGCTGCCTGGATGTTGCGATAGATCGTAGTGTGATCCAAGTAACAACCCAATGCAGTAAGGAAATCTTCGACGCCACGGTAACTGATGCCCAGGATGTAGAGCAGGATCGAGAGCATTTTGAGCCTGTCCGATTGCTGTGCCTTACTCACCCCCTGGGGATAGACCCGATGGGTGCGGCCGCAGGCGAGGCATTTGCGCCGATAAGCCACCACTCGCTCCGATTTGGTATCACGAAGGGGTTTCGCACACCGATGTTCGTGCATCTTGAAGTACTTGCCCTGGCAGCCCTCGTAAGGGCACACCCTTGGCGGCTTCATTACATCGGGCTCCAATCCCGGAATTCTTGCTCGTACGCGCATTTTGGCCTCCTGACCATGGTCAGGTGCACAATTCGCGCCAGTTTCCCCTCCCCTGCAACAGTCACCAGATGCCCGTAGATTGGTCAACCGGTTTGTTGTGTGCTATAATGAAAAGCGCCTCCACAGTGTCATCGGCTGCGTTGTGCCCACGAGAAAGTGGGTTCGTCTTGAAGGCGTGATCCTTTGGTGAACGCAGGCGCAAGCTGGCGGAAGCGCGATGGGGACGGAGCCTGGCTCGGAAGGAAACCAATCCCGAGATACTGAACGAGCGCCGCACAATCGTGGCTGCAGTGGTGGCATAGTGTCTTGTTCGGAATGGGCAATACTCCATTTCATGCTGAACCAATACATCATCGACAGCGTGAATCTGAGTCAACCCATGGTCCACAAAACTAGCGGAGCGTCAAGGTGCCTTATGCAAATCTCGAAGTCATTCAATCTGCGCACGGATGATCAAGCCAAGTTGGAAATCGTTTTGTCAATCTATTCAGCAATGGTTGCGTATGTCCACGAACTGAGAGAGGCTGTTGAGCGCCTGACGGTTTGGGGGTGTGGTTTGATGCTGCTAGCTACCGGCTGGCTTGTGACAAGTGATGGTCCCGTTACTCCAGAAGCCCGGGCAGTGATTTCTACAGGCGTATTCGGTTTTGCTGGCCTTCTCATCTTGATAATCAGGAACCTTCGAAATCGGTTTGATGGTTATGCGAAAGTGATACGTAGAATAAACGAAGTCCAACTGGCACACGAGCATGGAGTTTTCTTGGAAGACGACGCATTGCTACCTCGGAGTTGGAGGGATTTTGGTGAACCAGAATGGAAAGAGCCGATCTTCTGGATTGCGTATGTATCTCTATGCGTTGTAGGATCATTCAGTGTGATTGCTGTATGTTTTCTAGCTCCCAAATGATGCGGCATGCAGGAGGTAGGTATCGGAAAGGAAAGAGCCAGTGGCAGGCGGAGGAGGGATGCAGTTATAGCCATCCACTAGACGTTCAACTGTATGCGGATCAACCTCTTTTTCGTCTTCTAGGCGATGTTTCTGGCAACCGTGTACTCGACATCGGCTGTGGCAATGGATATCTAATGCATAGGGTTCAGGCCAAGGCTGCACATGTGACGGGAATCGATGCGTCTGCGGAGATGATACGGGGGGCACAGGGGTTCGGACACAGGGATATTGCTGGCTTGGTCTGTGTGGCTTTGGCAGACTCTCTCCCATTCGTCTCGTGCATCTACGACGCGGCTATTTGCAGTCTGACAATCAACAATCTGTCATCCGCTGATATGGTGAAACGCACATTCCGGGACGCTGCTCGAGTGCTGAAATCAGGGGGCGCATTGATCATCAGCTTGCCGCATCCTAACACTCTCGGGGCAAAGACAAGATTTCGATCGACTGATTGGGAGGAAGGACAGACTCAAGAGAATCTGGTCCCTGGCGAACGGTTTAGAAGACAGATCATGGGCCAGGATGGAACCATGATTTCGATTGTGAACTATTACTGGCCCAAGGAAGTACTGACCAATTTCGCTGTGAGGGCGGGATTCGACGTTGATAGGCTGGTCGAGGAAACTGCAGGTGGAGTCGAGATAGCTCAGTGCTCCGGTGAGCTCGACCCCATCTATGCCGAGATTCCGTTTTTTCTAGTCATGCGCCTTGTCAAACGCTTGAAAAAGGCCAAAGAGTTGGCAAGTGGAAGAGAAGCCTCGCACATGAGCCAGGAAAAGAAAACGCAAGTCACTGGAGGGATGGCAGTACCAGGAAACTGACAGGCAGAGAGTTGAGCAGACGCAGTAAACCAACTGGGAGTCAATGTAGGGTGCTTTTGCGATTCAGTGAAAGCGAGTTGTCAGTTACTGCAGCGGAACCGAAACTTGATTGGGGCTTCACTGTTGTGGGGGGATCTCTGCGCTGGCGCCTGACCCAAAGCCCGGCGCCTCTGTCTGCGGAGGGATGATCATCCGCAGGCGGCGCAGTGAAGCTCCAGACAAAGCAGAGCCCATCTCATCGATCAAGCGCTGGCTGGATTTCCTCTGCGACAGTTGCATCGGTCTCGCGCAGGAGTGCGCGTTCCAGCAACGCCCGAGCGTGGCCAGTCCCGATTTCCCCCAGTGCCCAGGCCACGTGGGCTCTAATCAGCGGGCTTGGGTCCGCCATCAACTCTCCCAATTCTGGCGCTGCCTGCGGCGCGCCCCAGTTCCCCAGCGCCACCGCGACATTTCGTAGGAATCGCTCGCGCTTGATCTGCCCGATGGCGGTTCCGGCGTAGCGAGCCTCGAACTCTTTCTCGGAGAGCTGGATCAATTCCAGCAGGAGAGGGGCACTAGCGGGTGGCTCGATACCGCGGCCGTCTACCGGCCGGGCAAAGCGGTTCCATGGACAGACTGCCTGGCAGACGTCGCACCCGAAGATGTGGTTTCCGACCAGCGGCCGATAGTCACGGGGAATCGCGCCTTTGAGGCTGGTGGTGAAATATGAGATGCAGCGTCTGCTGTCCAGCGTGTAGGGCCGGATCAGGGCGCCGGTGGGGCAGGCTTCCCGGCAGCGAGTGCAAGTGCCGCAGCCGGCAAGTGATAGCGTGTTTCCCGGTTCCAGCGGCGCGCAGTCAGCGAGCAGCAATTCGCCGAGAAAGAGCCAGGAACCGCGGTCGGGCCGGATGAGGCTGCAGTTCTTGCCGACAAAGCCTAGCCCTGCGCGAAAAGCGTGATCCCGCTCCAGCAGAGGGCCGGTATCCACATAGGCCCGGCCGCGAACAGAGCCATCAACCGTGCTTTTGACAAAATCCATCAGCGACTCGAGTTTGGACAGCATCACTTGATGGTAGTCCGGTCCCAGCGCGTAGCAGGAGATCCGGCCGCGAGCCGGATCATCCCCCTCTGGCGACGGCGGTCCGGGCCAATAGTGCATTCCCACGACAACCAGCGAGTGCACCCCGGGCAGAATGGCCGCCAAGTCCCGGCGGCGCGCCAGCCGGTCCGGCCTTGCCAGGTAGGTTTGATCTCCGTGGTGGCCGGCCGCGATCCAATCCAGGTAGAACGAGAGATGTTCCCCAGGTTCGGCCGGAGCGATACCCACCGCGTCGAAACCTAGTTTGAGGGCCTGTGTGGTGACCCTTTCTGTCAGAGATGACACGGGTCCGAGTATACTCCAAGAGAGGGTCGAAGAACAGAAGAGAAGTTGACCACTCTTGTTCCGCGCTGCAATAGGGACACGCCTCTCTGTGACGGCGGGAAGTGGATCATAGCCATCCGGGCTCGAAAGAGCGTTGAGAGAAACTCTCAAATGTGGTAAAATCGACTAGTCGACTTGAACCGGGGGTGAAGCATCGGTTTCGCAAACCCCCGAAACAATCGGGGCCAGTGATTATGAGTGACGTCAGGAGTTGGCAGAGATGAGTCCTGTGGTAAGGGCCGTGTCCCCAAGGATCGAGTTCTTGCGTACGGTTGAGCAGATGTTTTCCGAACAAGACCCGGCCGGTCGCCGTGGTATTGTCCAACACCCGCATGCATGGCGACCTCCCACCGACCTGTGCGAGATGGAGGATGCCCTTGTTGCCTATATTGAGGTAGCCGGCATGAAGGATGGGTGTCTGTCCGTTTCGATTTCTGATAGGGTGCTGACCGTGGTCGGAACTCGTGAGCATTCGGGCCCCAGGGGAGCCTATCACCAGATGGAGATTCGCTACGGCGAGTTCCGAACCCAGGTGAGCTTGCCAGCCGCCGTGGATGCAGAGAAGGTAGAGGCATCTTATGCCGATGGTTTCTTGACCGTTGTGATGCCCAAGCAGGAGGTTCATCGAGTCCCGGTAGTGTCGGGGGATGCCTCGGGAACACCGAAGGAATGATCACTATGGTGGATGAATCCAAAGAAGCGGAAGAGCTGTCAGAGTTGGAGGAGCAACTGCCTTTGGCCGACAGCGAGTCTGCAGCATCCGAGGACGATCATATCCCCTCGGAGTTGGCCATTCTGCCGCTGAGAGGTGTAGTCGTATACCCACTTACGGCTGTGCCATTGAACGTCGGTCAGGCCCGCTCCATCCGGTTGGTGGATGATGCGGTCGCCGGCGGTCGAATCATTGGCCTGGTATCCAGTAGGGACCCCGAGTTGGACGAGCCTGGCCCTGATGAGGTCTACACCTGCGGAACGGCAGTGGCAGTGCACCGGCTCTTTCGCGCGCCAGACGGTACCATACGCCTGCTGGTGCAAGGCCTGGAGCGAATCAAGATTAGCGAGTGGACTGCTACAGAGCCATACCTTTCTGCCAAGGTGACGGTTTCTCCTGATGCGGTGGATGAGACCATTGAAGCAGAAGCTCTCATGCGCAATGTGCTTGAGCAGTTCCGGCGGCTGGCAGAGTTGGTGCCCAGCATTCCCGGCGAGTTGCTGACTGCTGCCCTCAATGTTGAGGACCCGCGCCAGCTTGTCTATGCTATCGCCACCTATACGCGGATTGATCTGGAGGATGCTCAAGAGATACTTGAGATCGACAGCGTTACAGAAAAGCTGCGTCGCCTGATGGTGATCTTGGGCAAAGAGCTGGAGGTCCTTGAACTGGGGCGAAAGATCCAGAGTGACGCCCACGGTGAGATGGAAAAGATACAGCGCGAGTATTTCTTGCGCGAGCAGATGAAGGCGATCCGGAAGGAGCTGGGAGAAGAGGACGAGCAAGCGGTTGAAGTGAATGAGTTCCGGGCGAAAATTGACCAGGCCGGTATGCCGGAAGAGGCGGAGAAGGAGGCTCGTCGGGAGCTAGACCGCCTGTCGAAACTCCCCAGCGCTGCGGCGGAGTATGGAGTCATACGAACCTACCTTGATTGGCTCACCAGCCTGCCTTGGCAGATCGGCAGCACAGACAACCTGGACATAGAGCGCGCCAGAATTGTGCTGGACGAAGACCATTACGGACTGGAAGACATCAAGGAACGGATTCTGGAATACCTGGCAGTGCGCAAGCTGCGCCTGGAACGGAAGGCTGAGAGCGAGGCCAAGGGCGAGGCCAGCGGAGAGGCCGACTATGCGGATGCTATACGACGCGAACGGGAGGGAGTCATCCTCTGTTTTGTGGGACCGCCGGGCGTGGGAAAGACATCTCTCGGCCAGTCCATAGCCCGGGCGACCGGCCGGAAATTCATTCGTCAGTCGCTGGGCGGCGTGCGCGATGAGGCTGAGATTCGAGGTCACAGGCGCACCTATATTGGCGCTCTGCCCGGTCGGATTGTCCAGGCGATTCGGCGCGTAGGCACCAACAATCCCGTGTTTATGCTCGATGAGGTCGACAAGCTGGGCACGGATTACCGTGGGGACCCTTCCTCAGCGCTGCTGGAGGTGCTCGATCCGGAACAGAACCGGGAGTTCCGCGATCACTATCTGGATGTTCCTTTTGATCTCTCACAGGTGATGTTTATTACCACCGGCAACCTGCTGGACCCGATCCCGGGGCCGCTGCGTGATCGGATGGAGATACTGCATCTTTCCGGCTATACGGAGACGGAAAAAGTCCGTATAGCTCAGAGCTACCTGATTCCGCGCCAGCTTGCCGAAAACGGCTTGCGAGAAGGGGAGATCGAGTTTGCCGAGGATGCAGTCCGCTTGATTGTGCGCAACTATACGCGTGAGGCGGGGGTGCGCAACGTGGAACGGCAAATCGGGACCGTGTGTCGCAAGGTGGCGGTGAGAGTTGCCGAGGGTAAGACGGAGACAACCCGGATTGACCCGGATCACCTCACCGATTATCTGGGCCCGCGAAAAATCTTTGAGGAGGTCGCCGAGCGGACCGAGATCTGTGGGGTAGCGACGGGGCTGGCCTGGACCCCGGTCGGGGGGAGTATCCTGTTTGTGGAAGCATCCATAATGCGAGGCGACAAGGGTTTTCTCCTCACCGGCCAACTTGGCGACGTGATGAAAGAGTCAGCCCAAGCGGCGTTGACCTACGTCCGCTCCAAGGCACCGGAATGGGGCATAACCGACGGTTTTTTCGCCAAGCATGACATCCACATTCACGTTCCGGCCGGTTCGACCCCCAAAGATGGCCCGTCAGCGGGAGTGGCGATGGCGACCGCTCTGGCGTCCTTGATCACCGGCCGCCAGGTGAGTCCCCTCGTTGGCATGACCGGGGAGATAACTCTTCGTGGACT
Organism: Ardenticatenales bacterium; assembly: GCA_030667645.1. GTDB lineage: Bacteria > Chloroflexota > Anaerolineae > Promineifilales > UBA4811 > GLR113. The sequence continues at coordinate 7,424 of DAOUVM010000009.1, forward strand.
GGTCATGCCCGTCGGCGGCGTCAAGGAAAAAGTTCTGGCTGCACACCGAGCGGGACTGAAACAGGTGATTCTGCCCAAGCGGAATGAATCCGACCTGGATGATGTGCCGGATGAAGTCCGCAGCAGTCTGGTTTTCACCCTGGTTGACAGGGTGGAGCAGGTGTTGGATGCGGCGCTGATTGACGGAAAGGAAGAGCTGGATGGAACACATACTGGTAGTTGACGACGATCGCGAGACGGTGCGGCTGCTAAAGATGTTCCTCGAGATGGATGGCTTCCGAGTCAGCCAGTCGCCCTGGCCGGACGTTGTTCTAAAGACCGCTAGGGCGGAGACGGTAGATGCGTTTGTCATTGATTGCCACCTGGCCGGCTTTAGCGGCCTTGATCTGGTGCGTGACATTCGTACCGACGCTGACTTGGCGAGCAGCTTGATCATCGTCACATCTGGAAAAGATCTGAAAGAAGAAGCCTTGGCGGACGGAGCAGACAGCTTTCTGCTCAAACCCTTTTCTCCCACCGAACTGTCGGCCAAGTTGTCCGAAATGTTGAGCGATCGTGCGGGCTGAGCAGCAGATTCGCACAGTCGTCTGTCTGCGCCGCGTCCTCTGGGTAGCGGGGGCAGCGGAATCCGTGCAGACGCGACAGCAAACCATCTCATCAAGAGGTTGAAACTAGTGAGCAAGAGACCGCGAGATTCCCAGATGCAGTGGAAACGCATGGATTTGCATGTCCATACGCCGGCTTCGAGTGACTATCAGCAGGAGAACGTGACTTGCCTCGATATCCTCCAGGCGGGCGAGGCGCGAGGCGTGGACATCCTCGCTTTAACCGACCACAATACGGTGGCCGGCTACCGGGGGATGCTACAAGAGATCGCCGATCTGGAATTTCTGGAGCGCAGCGATCGGATTCAATCGAGCGAAAAGTTCCGGCTGAACGAGTATCGGCGCCTGCGGGAGAAGCTTTTGGTTCTGCCAGGAGTAGAGTTTACGGCGACCCTTGGCTTTCATATCCTCGGCATCTTTTCTCCCGAGACCACTGTGCGTGAGCTAGAGTTTCTGCTGGTATCGCTCCGCATCCCGGCGGACAAGCTGGATGAAGGGAGTCTGACAGTTGGAGCCACCAGCGATGTGACGGCATTCTACAGGGTTGTCCGCGAGGCTGGGGGACTGGTGATTGCCGCACATGCCAACTCGTCACACGGCGTGGCGATGCGCGGCCTGGATTTCGGCGGGCAGACCAAGATAGCCTATACTCAGGACCCCAACCTGCATGCGCTGGAAGTAACCGACCTGGACAAGCACGGCCGCTTTGCCACGGCCCGGTTCTTTGATGGGCGCAAGCCGGAATATCCGCGCCCCATGCGCTGTGTTCAGGGCTCGGACGCGCATAGACTAGTGGGTCTGCCAAAAGACAGAAAGAGCATCGGGGTCGGGGAACGGATGACCGAGATACTCTTGCCACAAGTCTCGTTTGCGGCGTTGCTGGAGGTGTTCGAAGGCAACGATTTCTCTCGGACCCGACCCTATCGGGCGAGCCAGGCCCCGCTTGACTATATTCAATCGGCGAGGGAAGAAGGCCCCAGCATCGTGCAGTCGTTCCACGAGCGCGCCACCAAGCAGGGTGGCCGGCTGTACGCGATCATTGCGGATGTCTGTGCTTTTGCCAATACCAATGGCGGCACCGTTTATGTAGGTGTGAGCAGCAACCCCAAAAAGGCACCAGTTGGTGTTGGCCAGTCGGCCAAGATGGTCAAGAGTCTGCTGATGGAAATCGAGCAAAAGATCTCGCCCGAGTTAGAGATACAATCTGACATCCAGGAAACTCGCGGCGGCTCTGTGATTCGGCTGGTTGTTCCGCGCGGCTCTGACCCGCCCCATGCCATCGACGACAACAAGATATACGTCCGCGATGAGGCTGAGACCAACCTGGCGGTACGGGATGAGATAGTGGCACTGGTACGGCGAGCGCTGGCAGACCAGATGCCTGAGCTTGTCTCGGAGCCGGCCGAGCCTTTGCCGGCAGAGGCCGGGAAGACAGCGCCGCCCCGAACTGGAGTGGAGATCATCCACACCGAAACGCGCAAGGGGCAGAACTTTCATCAAATGCGAGACTTGCGCAACAACAACGTGGTCAAGAATGTCACCCGAAAGTCCGCCCGGCGCCTGTGGCACTATGCCATCAAGGAGAAAGAAGAGCATCCAGTTGACTCGGCCCAGCTCAAGTGGGAGGGTAACATCGCGCTGGTCAAGGCGGAAAAGCGGAGCGGGGTTATGCGCTACGACCTCGCACAACGAAAGGGGGACGACATCCGCGTCTACTATGGCGTCACGGAAGACGGAATCAGTGAGGATTGGCTCAAACTGGTTCCCCACGAGTAACTGGAATCGGGGATGAACAGGATCAAGGTTGGGGTTCTGACCATTAGTGATCGCGCATCGGTCGGTGAGTATCAGGATTCCAGCGGCCCTTTGCTGCAGCGGATGGTGACCGGGCTCCTGGGGGGCGAGGTCGAGTTGGCTGTGACCATTCCGGATGAGCTGGATGGTATTCGAGATAAGCTGATAGAGTGGGTGGAATCCGACCGCATGGATCTCATCCTCACGACCGGGGGGACGGGCTTTGCTCCCCGCGATGTGACGCCGGAAGCGACCCGACAGGTGATAGAACGGGAGGCTCCCGGTCTGGCGGAGGCGATGCGGTTGGCCAGCCTGGAGGTGACCCCCTTTGCCATGCTGTCCCGTGGTGTTGCGGGCATACGCGGCCGGGTGTTGATCGTCAACCTGCCCGGCAGCCCAAAGGCGGCTCGGGAGAATCTGAATGCGATTCTACCCGCTCTCTCTCATGGGCTAGAGTTGCTGGCGGGAGGCGGTACTGATGCCGGGCATCAATACCGGCCGAGCAAGGACCGTATCTAGCAGCGTTGCCGCCGCGCTCGGAACCTTTGGTCCTGGTTCAGTGGCTGCTGGGCGCCGGACCAGCGCCGAGGGTCCAGAGGATGATCTCCGGCCGGCAAAGAAAGCGAGCTCGCGGGGCAATGCCACCCTCAACTCCGATTCCCCGCGAAACGTACAACGTGAGTGACTCCGCGCCGGCTCGCGGGAGTTTGTAGCACCCCATTTCGAATCGCTTCCCATAAACCGAACTGGTGATGATGGCCCCATAAATCGGGGCGCGGATCTGACCGCCGTGGGTGTGACCGGAAAGCTGCAAATCCACTCGGGAGCGGGCTGCATGAGGCGCCAGGTCAGGGGAGTGGTAGATGAGAATGACCGGCGTGTCTGGTGGGACCTCTTCCAACGCGGCCGTGAGGTTTCGGCCGTCAGCGGCGGGGTTGTGAGAGCAACTCAACCCCACCAGGGCGAGCGGCCGACCATTGGCGTTTAGGATCACGGACTGGTCGCATAGCCAACGGAGGTGTGGCAGTCCCTCTAACACCGAGGCGGCCGACTGGGGCACGTCCACCAGGGGGCTGCCGGTCACAGCGTACACTCCCAGCGGCGCACGCCACCGGGCAATGACAGTGCGCGCGTCGGCAATGGCTCGCGGATCCTCATTGTGGGACAAACTCAGGATATCCCCGCTGAAACAGATCAGGTCCGGGCAGAGTTCCGCTATCAAGTCGTTCAATCTCTCTTCCCGCAGCCCGATTCTCTCCAGATGCAAGTCGCTCAAGTGCAGCAGGCGGAGAGGCGGTGTGTCCCGTGACCATTGAGAGAAGGCCAGTTTCTGTTCAGTGACCTGGATTTGGAATGGCTCAACCCAGGTTGCGTAACAGACAAGCCCGGTGAGTGCCGCCATGGCGCTCAGGGCCAGCCAGCCGCTGCCCGCTGGCTGCAGCAGGGCAGCCAGTACGGCTCGAAGGACGGCCAGCCCCAGGAGGGAGGGGCGAATGGGGCCAAAAGAACGGCGAGTCCGCGGCAGTCCGGCCAACAATCCCCAATCAAGCAAGGAGAAACAGAGCCACCCAGCCGCAGAGATCCCGAGCGGAAGGGTGCTGCGCCAGAAAAGGCCAACACTAGTCGCCAGAGCGACGAGCACCAACAGGATGATCCATCCGGGCACGGACTCTAGTATGACAGGCGCCGTAAGAACCCGGTGGAGCAGCTTCTTTGGATCAGTTCCAGGGTAGGTCAATGGTGGGTGTGTCCATCGTCGACTCTCTGTGCTTGTTCAAAACCAACTTGCGGTTCTGCGACCGCTCCACCCGTGAATCACCATCGAAAACGAGAAGCCATTGGCTGACAAGTGCTCTTTTTCGGGTGGAACATGGCAAGCGAGCAGTGGCCAACTGCGAGCGAATGTGAATGATGGGCGAGATGACTAGATCGGTATCAGGCAGACAAAGCGCAGGACCGATTCGCCCCGATTGGAGAATTGGTGCATCTCCATGCCATGCACAAAGATAACACTCCCGTTCCCGATGCGCGATTCGCCGTCTTTCTGGCGGACAGTTCCCTCACCGTCCAGCACAAGGACCTCGTGTTCCCATTCGTGCTGGTGGTAGGGAGTAGAGTGTCCCGGTTCGATCTCAAAGATGCGCATGGCAAAGTTGGGGGCGTTGTCCTTTTTCCCTATCACCCAGCGGACAGTCACGCCGGGCACTCCATCGGCCGGTTCGGCCGGGGTGCGAGAATAGTGCTCAATCTTCATCCCTCTGCTCCTGCTCTCATTTCAATCTCTCTCAAATCTCTCTGGATGGGTGTAGACATGCATTCTATCCGGCCGGAGGTAGCCCACGATGGTAATGTTCCACCGCTCTGCCCAGAGCACGGAGAGGCTTGTTGGGGAGGTGCGCGACGCGACCAGGGGAATGTTCATCCGGCGCACCTTGCTGATCATGTCAGAGCTGATCCGGCCAGAAGTCAGCAGGACGTGGCCACTGGGATCATATTCCTCGAGCAGACAACGCCCCGCCAGCTTGTCCAGCGTGTTGTGCCGTCCTGCATCTTCGGTCCACATCGTCAAGGCGGACTGGGTGGCGAGTCCGGCCGCATGAACCCCTCGAGCCCGGCGGTAGAGCTGGGCCTCCTCCTGCAATTCACCTAGACGGTCTACCAACTGCCTGTGTGTCAGCCGCAGGTTGGAGACCAGCGGCGGAAGATGAGGGGAAAGAGTGTCAAAGGTTGTCCCCTTGCCACAGCCCGAGGTGAGGATGCGCCGTCGGGGCAGGGGCAACTCTTTTCTCAGCCACACGTCCACGCAGGTCTGGTTCGGAGCCACGCTGACATCCAACAGGTCGTCTCGATGGGTGATTATCCCTTCGGTTAACAGATAGCCAACAGCCAGGTGCTCCTGTTGGCGGGGCGTGGCCATGACTGTGACCAGTTCCTGTCCGTTGACAAAGATCGAGACATACGCTTCCTCGATCACGTGACCGCTAGTCGTCGTCCACTGGCCGCGTCGGAAAACGTCATAGCTCCGGGGAACAGTTCCTCGCTCTGGCATCGATCTACCTGGACCATTCGTTTTGATGAGCATGGTCAGAAGCTGGGCGATGAGCACAACCAAAAAAAGCCCCGGTCACCAACCAGGGCTCTCATGCGGTCGGCGGGATTTGAACCCGCACGGCCTTAACGGCCACTAGGCCCTCAACCTAGCGCGTCTGCCAGTTCCGCCACGACCGCTTGGATCGGCGATATTATACTGGATGCATATCCCTTGTCAACCTAGCTTGAATCCTTTAAAATGATACGATGGATAACCAACGCCATCTGCCGCTCTTTCCCGTGAAGGTCGTTCTGTTTCCAGGGATGCCGCTCGTGCTGCACATTGCCGACGAGGGGCACAAGCTGATGGTGAGAGAATCGGTCGACCGCCGGAAACCCTTTGGGGTCGTCCTGACCAAGTGCGGCCGTAGACCGGAAGGAACTGCGGCGCAGCACTGCATTGGAACGTCCGCTATCATTACCGATGTGACCGAACTCTCAGATGGCGAATTGGACATCGTTGCCGTTGGATACCAGCGTTTCCGCATCTTGTCCCTGCTGCACGACCAGCCTTACCTCAGCGGGCTGGTAAAGGTGCTGCCGCCTCGGGACGAAGAACTGGAGGCGGCCTATCGCCAGGCTGCTGGTGTTCGATTGCACTTGAAGCGCTATCTCCGGCTCTTTGGCGAACTCACGGAGAGCAGAGTCGAGCTTGCCGAAATGCCGACAAAACCGGTACTGCTTGCTTTTCTGGCGGCAGTCTTGCTGCAGGTTCCACCGGCCGAGAAGCAAAGTTTACTGGCAAGTGAAACCATTCCCGAGATGCTTGCCCGCGAGAACGCTCTCCTGCTGCGTGAATGGCGGTTCCTGCAGGCGGACATTGGCGTCGAATTCACTCTTGAGGAGGAGGAACTCTCCTTCTCCAATAACTAGGAAAGGTCGTATGCCTGCTCCTGCTGCTCGCAGAAAGTGGCTTGGTCCACAAACCATCCTCGTCGTCACGCTCAACGCGCTCAAGGGTTTCAGCCGTCATCGCACCGGCCGGATGGCGGCAGCTCTAGCTTACTATGCGTTTTTCTCTCTTTTCCCACTGTTGTTGCTGCTGTTGGCCGTCATCGGGCATCTGCTGAATGAGGGCTGGTACGTAGCTCTGGATGCCCGTGACTACCTGATTCAGCTCACAAGCGAGGTGCTACCGGCTGCAGGTGATTGGGTGAACGGCGCCATCGCGACAGTCCAGGCAGCTCGCGGCACCTCGGGCGTGATCGGCATCTTGGGCTTGCTGTGGTCTGCTTCCGGCGTCCTCAATCATCTCCACATCGCGCTGGATCAGATCTGGGGATTCGACGAAACCCCTGCTTTCCGGCTCACAGTCAAGCGTCGAGTTGTTTCGATATCACTGGTTCTGGGGCTGGCACTGCTTCTGTTCGCCGTACAAATGCTCAAGAGCATCACGTACGTGCTTGCGAATCTGACCGATGTGGTTCCCGGCAAAGCGCTCGTCAGTGGCACCGTCACCTGGTTGCTTCCCTTTGTTTTTGCTACCGTTGTCTTTGCGGTCATGTACCGTACATTCCCATCCTTGCCGGTTTCCTGGGCAGAAGTCTGGCCGGGCGCAGTGCTGGCAGGAGTTGGTTGGGAGACACTGAAACTGCTTTTCGCGCTCTATGCAATCGAGTTCGCCAATTGGCAGGCGGTCTATGGTCCGGTGGCCAGTGTGATTGGCCTGCTGACCTGGCTTTATCTGTCGTTTACCGTGATCCTGTTTGGAGCCGAGTTCTCGGCTGCGTACTCGGCCGAGTTGCAGGTGCGGGCAGCCGGCGGATGTGCGCGGGCAGAGAACGGGCGTGGTGATAGAGCGCCTCTGCCGTCCGACGAGCCTGCACCGGCTGAGCCTGCAGACGCTTCAACAGGGCGGCCGAAGGCGGCCCGGGCGGCGGCTGGTTTGGTGGGCGCGATCGCTGCGGCCGGACTTGGCGTGGGTCTCTTGATGGGGCGCCGGAAAGAAGAGTGAGGTGTGGTACGCTGCCTGAGGTGATTGGAGGAAAACGATGAAGCTGGCTGTTGATGCGATGGGAAGCGACGCCTATCCTGTTCCCGACGTGGGCGGGGCGGTGCTGGCCGCGAGCGAGGCAGGGCGCGGGGACGATATCATTTTGGTGGGGGATGAGGGGCGTATACAGGCCGAGCTGGCAAAGTACGAGACGGCCGATCTTCCGCTGTCGATTGTCCATGCCAGCGAGGTCATCGAGATGACCGATAGCCCTGCCCAGGCTATCAAATCGCGACCAGATTCCTCAATCGTGGTGGGTATGAACCTGGTCAAGTCCGGCGTGGCCGACGCCTTTGTATCCGCCGGGAACACAGGCGGAGTGCTGGCAGGGGCGCTCTTTCGGTTGGGGCGGATCAGAGGGATCAAGAGGCCGGGAGTCACCATTCTTTTCCCCTTGCCTATGGGCCCGGTCGTCCTCTTGGACGTTGGCGCCAATGCGGACTGCAAGCCGGAATACCTCCATCAATTTGGGTTGATGGGAAGTGCATACGCGGAGCGTGTCCTGGGAAAAACGAGTCCTACCGTGGCGCTCCTCTCCAACGGAGAAGAGTCGGGCAAGGGCAATGCTCTGGTCAAGGAAGCGTATGGTCTGCTGGACGCGTCTCCACTCAACTTTATGGGGAATGTTGAGCCCAAGGAGTTTGTCACAGGCGTGGCGGATGTGGTGGTAACGGACGGTTTCACCGGCAATGTAGCGGTCAAACTAGCAGAGTCAATCTCCAAGATGCTCATCAATATGATTGGCGATCAGATTCGAGCCAGCCCGATCACGATGCTTGGTGGACTGCTGGCCAAGCCGGCATTTGGGAGGGTGAAGGAGCAGTTGGACCCGTTCAAGGTTGGAGGGGCGGTACTGCTGGGCGTGCGAGGAGTAGTGATTGTGGCCCACGGCCGCTCGAATGATGTGGCCATTAAGAATGCCATCCGGCAGGCGCGCGTAGCAGTCGAAGGAGAGCTACTGGTAGCCATTGAGCAGGGTCTGGCGGACTATGAACCAGCCCGCGGAGGGAACACGCAAGAATGAATCGCCTTCAACGTCACCGTGTCGTCGTCACCGGTCTGGGAGCAATCACGCCCCTGGCGCTCAACGTGAAGGAAATGTGGGCTGGCCTGCTGGCCGGCCGATCCGGAGTCGCTCTCATCACCCAGTTCGATGCGTCTGGCCTTCCTTGCCGGATTGCAGCCGAGGTTAAGGGGTTCAACCCACGGGATTACATCCATTTCAAGGAAGCGCGCCGGATGTCCCGGGTCTCCCTGCTAGCGGTGGCGGCCGCCCAGGAAGCGGTGTCCGATGCGGGGCTCTCTATCCCTGTGCCGGAGCCGGACCGGACCGGAGTGCTCATCGGCACCGGCATGGGTGGCTTTGAGCGTTCCGACGGCGCCATGCAAGCCTATCGCACCAGGGGTCTGCGTGCCATTGGCCCCTTTGACCTCATCTCGTCCGTACCCAACATGCCGGCGTTTCACGTCGGTCGCGAGATTCAGGCCAAGGGCCCGTTGAGCACTGTCGTGGCGGCTTGTGCCACCGGCACACAGTCCATCGGCGAAGGGGCCGAGTGGATTCGACACGGCAGAGCGGATGTGGTTGTGGCCGGGGGGGCCGAGGGACTGGTTCATATCGGCACCATTGCCGGTTTCATTGCCATGCGCGGCCTGTCATTGCGGAATGATGAGCCCGAAAAGGCCAGCCGGCCGTTCGAAGCCGGCCGCGACGGTTTTGTGGCTGGAGAAGGGGCCGGTGTCGTGATATTGGAGCGGCTGGAACATGCGCTGGCGCGCGGGGCCCACATCCACGCTGAAGTACTGGGACATGCGTCGTCTGCCGATGCCTTTCACCCGGCCGCCCCCGACCCGAACGGGGCTGGGGCAGTGCGAGCGATGCGCTGGGCGCTGGAGGATGCCGGGGTCTCGGTGGAAGAGGTGGACTATATCAACCCACACGGTAGTTCGACGCCGCTGAACGACAAGACGGAGACCATGGCGATCAAGAGCCTCTTTGGGGAACACGCATACCGGGTGGCGATCAGCTCCAGCAAGTCGATGTTGGGCCACCTGATGGGCGCGGCCGGGGCAGTGGAGGCCATAGTCTCGATACTTACGCTGGAACATGATATCATCCATCCCACTATCAACTATGATACACCGGATCCAGAGTGTGATCTGGATTACGTGCCGAACGTGGCTCGCAAGGCCGAGGTCAACGTTGTCCTTTCCAATTCCTTTGGCCTGGGAGGGCAGAATGCTTGCGTGGTGCTGGCGAAATTCGATGCAAACACCTAGAAGCGGAGATCGAGATGCAGATTATTCGTGACGAGAAGCTAGTCGCACGCAGAAGGAAGATCGGGCAGATCACCAGTCTGACGGGGATTGGGGTACTCTTGGGTGGGATGGCGTTCACATGGCTGGCGCCGAGCTGGGAGGTGCCCGTGCAAATCACCATCTATGTCCCATTCCTGGCGCTGCTGGTGGGGTTCATCCTCTCCAGCATTGGGATATATTACACCAACCGTTGGGGACGCCGCCCCCGTCCGGATGAGATCCTTGACAATAGCTTGAAAGGGTTGGGAAGGGAATACAAGCTGTATCACTTTGCCCTGCCCGTGTCCCATCTCCTGCTCACTCCTTCGGGGCCGGTGGTGTTGGTTCTCAAGACAGAAGCGAGAGAGTACACTGTCGAGGCAGACAAGTGGCGCCAGAGGTTCTCATTAGGGATGGTGCTGCGTTTCATGGGGCAGGAGGGGTTGGGGAACCCTACTAAAGAGGCAAACTACCAGATAGAGCAGATGCGCCGCTCACTGGCCAAGCATGCGCCTGAACTGGCGGACACGCCGATAGCGGCCATCATCGTTTTTACTGCCGATCGGGTCACCCTGAATGTGGGGGAGACCAGCATCCCGGTAGTGCGAGCGGCCAAGCTGAA